>JAUVAG010000190.1 GCA_030591825.1 Dethiosulfatibacter sp. | reverse complement strand
ACCAAAAAACAAAAGAATCAGCTCCTTCAGAGTAATCAAAAGGAATATTGTTGATCTTATCCTTCTCGATAATTACAGATATGTATACATATCTGCAGCAGTAGTAAGACATAACAGTAAAATCGGAAATATCTTTTACAAAAAGGAATCAAGAAAACACGGAGAGTCAAATTACAATTTTAAAAAACAATTGATTATATTCTTAAGGATACTTCTTTACTACAGCAATTTTACATTTCTGGAATTTTTCAGAAAAAGAGGCGGGCAATATATAATAAAAAATACAATTAACAGGTGAAAATATGAAATTTATAGTTTTAGGAGGCAGCAACTGCCAGGTAGCTTTAATAAAAGGACTTAAAAATCGAGGACATGAGGTTGTACTTTGCGACTACTTCACCAACCCTCCAGGTAAAAAGTATGCAGATATAAAAGAAGAAATTTCAACCTTTGATGTCGACGGAATAGTTGAAGCGATAAAAAAACATAATGTAGATGGGATTCTGACTGCAGGTACAGACCAACCTGTATTTACAGGAGCTCTTGCTTCTGAAAAGTCAAATCTTAACTTTTATATAGCTTCCAACAAAGCCAAAGAGCTAACAAACAAGAAATTCATGAAAAACATATTTACCAATCACAATATACCAACCGTAGACTATAGATATATCAAAAGAAACTACTCTGAAAAGGATATTGAAGGTCTCGAATTTCCAGTCGTAATCAAACCCTTTGACAGCCAGGGACAAAGAGGTGTTTTGAAAATCGATTCCATGAAAGAACTTGAAGAGCTCATTGATGAAACATTTTCCTTTACTGAAGAAGATGAAATATTAATAGAAAAATTTTATGAAAACGATGAAATCACAGTATCAGGATGGGTTATTGAGAATAAAACCCACATATTGTCGGTGACAGACAGGGTAACTTACGACATCCATCCCCATATAGGCATTTGCACCTCCCACAACTTCCCTTCAAAGCACTATGATGAATATGGGGGTGAAATCATAAGGCTGACAAAAGATCTTGTAAAAGCATTCAAAATTACTTCTGGTCCTATATATTTCCAGATGCTAATAGGTAAAAAAGGGGTTCTGGTAAATGAAACCGCTGCACGAATAGGCGGTGCCTTTGAAGATGTCTATATAAAACACCTTACAGGTGTTGACATGCACACCCTCCTCATCAATGATACTTTGAAGGTGAAAAATCTACTGGAAAAAGAAAATTATGTAAATGAAGTATCAAAAAAACTCAACGTGGTCTTGTTTTTCGCCACTCCAGGAAAGATAATAGTTTTGGATGGTATAACAAAACTCATTAAAGAGAATAGGATTATAGACGGAGCATATAATTTCAAAGTCGGTGATGAAATAGGTAAAATAAAAAATGCAACTTTAAGAGCAGGTCACTTCGTAGTTGCTGGTAAGGATAACGCAGAACTCGAAAAAAACATCCAGTATGCATTTGACAATATGCGAATACTAGATGAAAACGGGAAAAATCTTTTAATAAAGTCAATTTAAGGATATCCTTAAATTGACTTTTTAATTTAAACTATTTTATCATTTTTCATATGGACTGTATTGTTGTAATCCACAAGGTTAAATTCTCCCGAATTATAATCAAATTCCGTAAGACTACAATTATCTACAACATTTGCAAACCATGTCTTCGAATCACCCTCTTTGGAAATATAGGATGTGATGCATTTAATTGTACCTCCGTGGCCTACAATTAAAACGTTTGTATTCTTGTATTCTTCAAGTATGGACTCAAATCCACTTATTACCCTTTCGTTGAATTCCTTTAAGGATTCACCACCTGGATATTTGAAGTTGTAAGGATCCATCTTTATTATATCCTTTAACTCCGGATGCACTTCCCATACCTCCTGAAAGCCGTATCCTTGGAATTCTCCGCAATTTATTTCCTTTAAGCTGTCTCGTGTTACAACTGGAATATTTGAATCTCCTGCTGCAATTTTAGCAGTCCTATATGCTCTTAAAAGAGGACTTGAAATTATAATGTCAATATCCTTACTAACTATAACTTCAGATAGTCTTTCCGCACCAAAAATTCCTTGTTCGGTCAATGGTGAATCCAAACACCCCTGTATTCTTCCTTTTATATTCCATTCTGTTTCTCCGTGTCTAGTTATGTAAACCTTCATTACTTCCTCCATCTAGTAAAGCCAATTATCAGCCAGTTCCCTTGTTGGCGTAAATATATAATATACAATAATAGTATTATTTTCAACCTTTTCTATCTTCATCTTGCAATAAATATCAATTGGATAAAAATCTTCCTCGTCATTTTTTATATAAGGCAGTCCATACTGAATATAATTGATATTGAATTCCTTGTAGCTGTGATAGATGCTGTTTGTCCTTATTCTTATTTCAAGACAATCCCCTTCGCTGAATTCTTTTAAATCATCTATTGTATACTCCAGAAAGAAATCATCCTTTTCCAAACCCATATCACCAGCTACCAAATATTTAAAGTCATATTCCGGTATGAGTGCTATTTTTTCAATTTGAAGCTTTTCTGATTCGTCATAACCGAAATATCCGTCTTCATTGCTCTCAATTACGTAACACCCGTAGAAGCTGTTGAATTGATTATTCTTGCTGTCAAAGAGTGTAGATGTACCCTTATTGAAATCACCATATGAATACATTATAAGCAAATCAACATCTTCATTTACATATTTTGAGAATCCTTTTGATGAGAATTTATTCATCAATGGATACCAGTCTCCATGAGGGCTGGTTATTCCTATGCTTTCTATGTCATATTCTATATTTGAATTTTTTACATTGTAATCATTGTAATACAGCATTGCTGCGATGCTTATTATGTAATAAAAATTCAATATTAGTATTGATGTCAATACTAATACAATCGTCCATTTAATTTGGTTTTTCATTGTTTTTCCCAACTTTCAGTCTTGAAAAATCTGGTGACTTTACAAATACATATAATCCTGCTATTACAATAAGACCTCCTGCAGCAGTCTGTAAAGTAGGAACCTCGCTTAATACGAGCAATGCAAGAATACTGGCAAATACTGGTTCTCCCAGGGTTACAGTGGATACATATGTTGACGATACACGCTGAAGCATCCAGTTGTATATGGAATGTCCAAGTCCCGAACATACTATTCCGTGGAGAAGCATAACTGAAAGCTGTTCCGGCCCATTTACGGACATGTCTGTTTTCATTATGGCTGCAAGTATAAACAAGGTGACAGCAGCCGATGAATATGTTACAAAAGCATAATCCGCAAGAGTTAAATAACGCCTGACTTTTTTGCCAATAAGAAAATACCCTGCTACAAATATTGCTCCCATGAAAGCCAAGAAATCACCAAAAAAAGCTTCTCCGGAAACCGAAATATCTCCCGCAGATATGATAATGGCACCTGCAATAGCAAGAATAATTCCAATGGTTTGAATTTTCTTTAACCTTTCCTTTAAAACAGCGAAATTAAAAAAAGCTACAAAAATCGGACTTAATGCTACCAGTACCGTTGAGCTTGAAACAGTTGTATATTCAAGAGAGCTTATCCATGTTGCAAAATGACCAGCAAGAAAAATTCCACTGATGACAGACAGAAATAAGCCTTCCTTGTTTAATGTGGTACCTTCTTTCACCAAAGCTCTCAAAAAAGGAACCATCATAAATAGAGATCCTGCCAGAAGCCTGTAAGATGCTATGGCTAGAGATGGTGCATCTATGGATCTGATGAATATAGATGATGTAGATGTTAGAAACAATCCTAAAAACACAAAATATTTTGACGGTGCCTTGTTCATTTCTGCCCCCAAATTTGATATTATTTATACTACTTTGATTTCTTTAATTATAATGACATGATACATTATAATCACACCATTATCAATTGAAACTTTTGTTGTCACCCAATAGAAAAAAACCGCCTTGTTGAAAGACGGTTTACTGTTTTTTATATAATTCTTTAGTTTTTAAAACTATGTATCGGTGCAGGGATTCTTCCACCTCTGTTTACAAAAGCTTCACTTGAATACTTGTTTACAGGCATGATTGGAGCTCTTCCAAGAAGACCGCCAAATTCAGACTCTTCGCCAAGGCCTTTT
>JAUVAG010000015.1 GCA_030591825.1 Dethiosulfatibacter sp. | reverse complement strand
AGCGGTTATTCCAGATGCGAAGGAAAGTTTTCTTGTAGTCTAAGAAAGTTAAAAATGCGTAATCCCTTGAAGCGTTGGTATTACGCGCATAAGGAAACTTTCTACGACCTCTTAATAACCGCTATGGTCACATGAAGCGTGACCCGGTTAACGCAGCAAAGCTGCTTTTTTGACAAACTAACATAGGTTTTACAATTTTTGCATAGAATAGTAATGAGGATTAGTAAAGGTTTAGTGCAAATTCTTTTGCATTTTTTATATCCTTACTATTTGGCCGGTCCTTATTCATTCCTCCGAAATACTTTAAAAAACTGTTTGTATTAAAACCTTTACAACTAAATTCTCCTACTATTGCATATCCTTTTGACTTCAGCATCTGTCTCAGCAGTGAGTGATCTTTTTTAACTTTGGATTCTCCCTGTATGGCACTCGTGGAGAAAATAAAACTTGCTTTCTTATCAACAATCGGAAGTCTATCAACTAGGTCAAGCAGAGGTTTATAATGCTTACCACTATCTATTCCTGATCCAAAACCTATAAGATCATAGTCCTGAAGCTCCTCCATAATCACCTGTTCTGGAGTCTTAACATCAGCATGCAGTACCTTTGAAAATTCATATGCAATTTTAGCTGTATTGTTATGATGATATGAAAAGATTATAATGAGACACTTTTTCGCTACAGCATCTGTGTTTGTATTTCCTTCCTGCATAGTTTTTACCTCCAAGTATTCCTTTATCCAGTACTTTCTTGCATTTTATGCTCGACGTTGATAGTCTCGTCAGTTAGTCGCTGTTTAATTGATTCTTTCTAGATATTCCGGCAACCTTCCTTTGAATATGATTTCATCAGATTCTATACTAAATTCATCGATAACGAAAACCGCTTCATTTTCCAAAGCTCTGTTTAGAAGATTCGTCAACTGTGGTTCATATTTATCCACCATACCTTGAGGAACCGGAACGCCATTGACATGTAGCTGTTTGATAAGTACATTAAAACCGCTACTCTTTTCATAAGTTAACCCTAACACGATATGAAGATTTGCACCTGCAGCTCTGTCAACGATAAAGGAATAATTATCAAGACCAGGTATAATTCTATAGATTTGACTAATATCTTCAGACACATAGGCAAGCAATTCAAGTTCATCATCACCCAGTATTCTAGCATTGAAATCTGTAAACGCTGTTGACCCAGAATAACTCGTTGCATACGCTGGAGTTGTGATTATATATGGAAACTTAAACATTTTATCGATTCTCGCAAGCTTAAATTCAGTTTTTTCAAAAGACACCACATCCATACTATGTCCTTGTAGAAATGCAGTCAACTCTTCGCTTGTAAAAGATGTATCCACTTCAACTGAACCGGTTGCTATGACATTCCCGGTCAACAAATCCATCATATCAAATGTATAATTTTCCTGTTCAATATTAACCTTTTCATAAAAACTTATGATGTCTTCATCATCGTATTTCACCTGCTCAGGAATATTGCCTCTGAAATAGCTAATGCCACCAAAAATAACACCTGCTATTACAACAATAAATACAATAATAACCGTTAAACAACCACGTAATCTTTTTTTACCATTTTTACTCATATGAATCCTCCTTTATTTTCATGAAGAAATACAGTTGAATAATCCTTATGCCTAGTTTAATTATATCAAAATCGGTTCAAAGTAACAATGGATATACCAATTCAAGTAGGTACCTCAATAAGAGATCGTCCTTTCTGTATTAATTCACATTTTAATGAAACAATAATCAATTGGAGATATCCACGAAACATTCTTATTTGGTTTCATAGTTTTACTTGTTGTAACGTAATGATTCAGAGTCTTATATGCAAACAATGTTGGCAAGATATCGGCATTGCCTGCAATGGATTTTGCAATATTATGAAAGCTCCACATTGCTGTCACATCTTCGTCACAGAATTATCCTATACTAAAATTAGAAGTTAACCAATAATTTAAGTCGCGCATAGAAATTAACTCATTTAAACTTAGTGTTGTACTTATATCAACCGTATTAATCCCACATGTGGTCAATGCATAAAAAGGAGACTAACGATGAATATCAAAAAAAATCAACTAATAAGAGTGTTAATTATAATGATTATAGGTATGTTAATTTTCACCTCCTGCTCAAGTACACAAGAGCCTTCCCCTAGTGATCCATCTTTACTAACCAAAGAAGAGGATTCAACAGATGTGATTAAAGAAACAGAAGTGCAACAATCTGAAGATTATGGTGCTAAAGGGGCTGCACTCAAGACAGAATACACTTTAGAGGAAATGATGCGATATGCTATCGAAGATGAATATCTAGCTTATGCAGAGTATGAATTGATCATCAATGAGATGAATATAACGAAGCCTTTCTCCAATATCATTAAGGCAGAAGCAACCCATATAGGCTATATGGAAGATTTGTATGAGACCTATGAGCTTGAACTGCCAAACATTGATCCAAGCCAACATATCATCCTTCCAGAATCTATCAACTATGCATACCTAGCAGGCGTTGAAGCTGAAATCATCAATATAGCTATGTACGAACGTTTCTTAGAGCAAGATTTACCTGAAGATGTACGGAATGTTTTTGAACAATTAAAAGAAGGATCCGAATCACATCTACAGGCTTTTAAGAAAAATGTGCGCTAGTTATTAAATTAAAGATATTTATTTGTTGTACGTCAAAAATGGGTCATAAAATCATTTAACAGGTATGGTGTTATTAATGACTTCAATTGATTTTCCTTGTAATTCTTCAATTTTCTTTAAAAAATTCTTCTCCTCAGTACTACAAAATGATATGGCCATCCCACTTATTCCCGCTCTTCCAGTACGACCAATTCGATGAATAAATGTCTCTGGAACATTTGGAATATTCATATTTATCACGTAAGATATATTGCTTATATCAATACCTCTAGCCGCTACATCCGTAGCAACTAAAACTTTTATTTCTTTATTTTTAAAAAGTTCTAACGCCTTTAATCTTTCTGATTGATTTTTATCACCATGAATGGCTTTAGCTCTAATATTTTGTATGTTGATCGCTTTACATGCTTTATCAGCTCTCTTCTTTGTTCTCGTAAAAACAAGAACAGATTCATAAGATTTATTCTCTAGCAAGAATAACAACAATGAAGTTTTTTCTGGTTCTTCTACAAAATACACTTGTTGTTTTATATTAGCACCCATTGGAGATGTACTTTTGTCATCTATCTCCACAGGATTTTTTAAAATAGAATGAACTATTTTCATAACATCTTCTGGCATAGTAGCAGAAAATAATATATTCTGTCTTACATTCGGTAACTTAGAGATTATTGTTTTAATATCTTGTAGCGTCTTTACATCAAGCATCTTATCCGCTTCATCAAGGACAAAGATTTCCACTTTACTCAAATCAGCATACCCTTTGCCAATCAAATCTAAAAGTCGTCCAGGTGTAGCAATCAAAATACTTGGTTCTCTTTTTAATACCTTTATATGTTGTTTGGGTGTTATACCACCATAGACAACACCAATTTTTATATCTAGATATTTTCCATAAGCTTCAAAACTCTCACCAATTTGAATCGCCAACTCTCGAGTAGGTGCTAAAATCAAGGATCTAATCAATTTAGGACCTTCTAATATGACTGGCAATTTCGAAAGAGACTGTAATATTGGTAATGCAAAGGCCGCCGTTTTACCTGAGCCCGTATGTGCACACCCTAGTAAATCATTGCCACTTAATATGGCAGGAATCGCTTTTTCTTGCACCTTGGTTGGCGTTTTGTAAGGTTTATCTTCAACTGCTTTTATAATATGTTGATTTAAGTTTAAATCCTGAAATGTCATGTAGGTTCCCCTCTAATTTAATTAAATTTGCAGAAATATATATACTCTATTAAACGTAGACAATTATATCATCTATCAAACAAACAAACATCTTTAATCTCTTTCGGCAACTACAATGTCTTCCTAATGCTTATCCCAAGATTTTTCATCTTGTAGTGCAGTGTCTGCCTTGGAATGTTCAGAAGCCTTGAAGTATCATTGATTGAATAGTTTTTTTCCTTCAATGCTTTTTCAATTACCTGCTTCTCATATTCATTGAGTATTGATTTCAGGGGCTTATCAAAAACTATTTCACAGCGTGCCTCTTTTACATTCTCTTCATTCAAGCTACTTCTATCTTTTAACAAATATGGCATATCTTCAAGGGTTAGCTTGTCACCCTCTGACATTATTACTGAATGCTCGATTACATGCTTAAGTTCTCTAATATTGCCAGGCCAGTCATAGTTATAGAAAAAATTAGCAGCATCTTCACTCAGTCCCTTTGTCTTCCTTCCTACCTCAGCTTCCATCTCTTTGATGAAATAGTCAGTCAATACTCTAATATCCTCTCTTCTATCACGAAGAGGCGGCATTTCTATACTCAATACATTTATCCTATAAAAAAGGTCTTCCCTGATTTTTTTCTCTTCCAGCGCTTTGATGGGGTTAATATTCATAGCAACTATTATCCTAACATCAACCTTTCTAGTCTTTTTGTCCCCAATCCTTCTTATATATCCATCCTGTATAACCCTAAGAAGCTTTGCCTGGAGTGTTATGTCCATTGAGTTTATTTCATCAAGAAAAAGTGTTCCGCCATCTGCAAGCTCAAATAGTCCCGGTGAATCCTTAGATCCTGTGAAACTTCCCAACGCTGTCCCGAAAAGTATTCCTTCTAGAAGAGTTACAGGTATTGCAGCACAGTTTTGAGCTATAAATGGCTTATCTTTTCTTGTACTACAATTATGAATGCTTTGTACTACCAGTTCTTTTCCCGTACCAGTTTCACCCGACACAAGTACTGAAGAATTCGTTTCAGCAATCTTCCTTATCCTTTCCTTAACCTCCAATATTTCCTTGCTTTCTCCAAGTATACTATTGAGACTATATATTGTTTTCTCATAGGAAATTTTCTTTCCTTTATTTTTTCTTATTTTATCGATTTTCTTATTGAAATCGCCATATTTAACCATATCTCTAGCTATTTCAACAACTCCAACCACTTCACCATCTTCTATTAAGGGGGTGGATGTTGTAAGTATTGTAACCTTTTTGTGATTGTGGTTATAATATTCCTGTATATCTCCAACAATAGGTATGCCTGTCCTTAAAACCCTTAGTATTGTACTAGTTTTTTCTGTAAGCCTTGGAAAAATATCTAGTATATGCTTATTAAGAGCGTTATTCAGGCTAACTCCTGCCTGGTTATCTGCAGATTCATTATAGAAAACAACTTCACCTTTCTTGTTTACTACAAATATACCGTCATCAATATTATCTATAACTAATTCAAGTATTTTCTTATAATCCATATCTTCCCTCACATGTAAACTTTAAAATATTATACCATGAAAATGAACTACTCTCCACTACAGCTCTTGTCAAAGAAATAAAGTTCCCGATAATAATGTACGGTATGTTTCACCTACATTAATAAAGGGAACTTATTATTCTTAAATATATTTTCCATGTTGTTCAGTATAATAAAAATTATTATTTAGCAAAAGGTTTGCTCGGTCCTGTTTATTATCTCATCCTGAAGAGCTTTTTCCAGGTTGTTGAAGTGGTCACTGTATCCTGCGACTCTCACTATGAGATTTGTATATTCTTCAGGTTTTTTTTGTGCCTCAAGAAGAATATTCTTGTCAAATACATTGAATTGTATATGGTGTCCATCCATCCTGAAATATGATTTTACTATAGCTCCAAGATTATTAATTCCCTTCTCTGAAGCAAGTGCTGATGGTGCAAACCTTTGGTTCAGAAGTGTTCCTCCAGTTTCTATCTGATTCATCTTCGCTGCTGACTTCATTACTGCTGTTGGTCCATTTATATCTGCACCTTTTTCGGGAGATATTCCATCTGGAAGTGGTTGATATGCAAGTCTTCCATTTACTGATGCTCTTGTTACGGACCCGAAATATATATGACAGGTTGTAGGTAACATGTTTATCCTGTATTTTCCTCCATATACCGTAGGTCTTCCATTTACCAAGTCCTTGTATGTATTGAAAGCATCAACCATGAGCTCATCTGCGTAGTCGTCATCATTTCCGTATTTAGGAGTGTTTTTAAGAACCATCTTTCTTATAAGGTCATATCCTTCAAAATTATTATCGGCAGCTTCAAGCAATTCAGTCATTGAGAATCTCTTCTCTTCAAATACATTGTACTTTATTGCTGCAAGGCTATCTGCCACTGTTCCTATTCCAACGCCCTGAATATATCTTATATTGTATCTCGATCCACCCTTGTTGTAGTCTGTTCCACTGCTTATACAGTCATCGGTTACAATTGAAAGGAAGGTCGCAGGCATTTCTTCTCCGAAAAGCCTTTCTATAACATTGTTACCCTTAATCTTAATATCAAGGAAATGCTTCATCTGTTTCTTAAATGCTTCAAATACTTCCTCATAGCTTCCGAACTCTTTCCCATTCATCAGTTTAAGTCCAAGCTGCTTTTTAGTTTCCTTGTCGTATCCATCACTAAGTGTAAGTTCCAGTACCTTTGGCATATTAAAGTATCCTGTAAGTATATATGCTTCTCTACCGTGAGCTCCAGTCTCTATGCATCCACTTGCTCCACCGAACATTGCATCATCTTTTGTCTTTCCGGCATCTATAAGTTCCTTTATTATTTCTTCCGTATTGTAAAATGCAGGTTGTCCCCATCCATCTCTTGAAATCTCACAGGCTCTCTTGAGGAATTCTTCCGGTGTCTTTTCGCTTATTTGTACATTTGAACTTGGCTGAAGAAGCTTCATCTCATCCATTACATCGAGAATCATGTATGATACGTCATTCACTCCATCTTCACCAGTATAAGGATTAATTCCTCCAGTGTTTATATTCGAGAAATCTGTATATGTTGCACTTTCTTTCAGTGTTATTCCAACTTTTGGAGGTGCAGGTTGATTGTTGAATTTTATCCACATACATTCAAGTATTTCTACTGCTTTGTCCCTAGTTATGGTACCTTCTTCAACTTCCTTCTTATAGAATGGATAGAGATACTGATCAAGTTTTCCAGGTGAGAAAGCATCCCAGGTATTAAGCTCTGTAGTTACTCCAAGATGAACAAACCAGTACATTTGTATTGCCTGTGCAAATGTTTCGGGTTTGTTTGCAGGTACTGTGTCACAATTGTTTGCTATCCACAACAGATCCTCTTTTCTCGTCTCGTTTTCTTCATTTTCTGCAAGCTCCCTTGCATATTTTGCATATCTTCTTCCATACTCCATTATTGCATCACAGGATATTTTCATTCCTTCAAGCTGCTGCTTCTTGTCATGGGCTTCACTATCATTGAAGTAATCAAGGTTGTCTATTGATTCCTGTATTTCATTTTTGAAATCCAAAAATCCCTTTCTGTATATCTTATCATCTGCAACGGTATGTCCCGGAGCTCTTTGCTCCATGAATTCCGTATACATTCCAGCCTGGTAACAATTTCTCCATTCCTCTGTCATGTTTTTAATTATCTTATACCTTATGGACTTATTATGCCAATATGGTATTATTTCTTCTTCATGTATTTTCTTGTCCTCGTCACTTACATTAAATGATATGTATTTTCTATCATCCATTACCTCAAGGTCTTCCATTTCGTGACAGCAAAGATCCGGGAATGTAGGAGCTGTCTGTGGCGATGCTCCTTTTTCTCCTACTATAAGCTCATCCTCTCCAATATAAAGCTTTCTGTTTAAAAGGTAGTTCTTAAAAGCAAGTGCCCTAAGTACAGGTACCGACTCTTCTCCGTAATACTTCTTGTATGTTTCAGTAAGATAAACAGCTCTTTCTGTACTAAGTCTGGGCTGTGTTGTTGTACTTTTTTCTCTTAATCTTTTTATTCTTTCAGTTGATCCTCTCATATCTTATTCTCCTTTTCGCTTTTCAGCCTCCAACAACGACTTTATATCCGTTGTTTTCAAGTCTTTTCTTAATTTCTTCCATTCTTGCATTGGATGGCACTTTCATTCCACTTTCTTCATATCCAATTCCCAGTTTTCTGTACTTGTGCGTTGATATATTGTGATATGGAAGTATGTTAATATTACTGACATTTATATTCTTTAATATTTCAATAGCCTTCTCAATGTCTTCCTCTGATGAGTTAACACCTTCGACCATTATCATCCTTATATTTATCTCAGCTCCCGAATTCGAAAGCTTCTGAAGATTTTCAATTATTTTTTTATTTGAAATACCTATGTATTCAAGATGTTTCTTTTCGTCTCCAATTTTCAAATCATAAAGGAATACATCCGTATACTCCATGATTTTTTCAAAATTTTCAAAGGGTACATGTCCACAAGTATCAACTGCAGTATGAATCTTTTCCTCTTTGAGCTTCTTCAGTATTTCAACCAGAAAATCCACTTGGGTGAGAGGCTCTCCACCTGAAAAAGTTACGCCTCCTTTAGATTCCTCATAGAAAAGCCTGTCCTTTAAAAGTTCCTTAAAAACCTCTTCAGCCTCCATATCCTTTCCCGCTATGGTTATTGCCTCATTTAGACAAAAGAGTTCGCATTTTCCGCAGTCCGTACAAAGACTATTATCTGCTACAAGAGTCTTGCCCTTAGGTCCATCAACCATTTTTAAGGCTCCACTTTCACAATGTTCCGCACAGCTTCCACAGGATATGCACTTATCCCTATCTATCATTATATCTATTCCATAACTTATACTTTCAGGGTTATGGCACCATCTGCATTTCAAGGGACATCCCTTCATAAATACAGTGGTCCTTATGCCTGGTCCGTCATGAATTGAAAATTTCTGTATGTTTAGTATCTTTCCTTTTATAATCCACCTCATATACCGTCTTTTATCTCAAAAACCCTATTTTTTTATCATTTATACTTAATATTATTGCAAATATCATGCCAATTACTAAGACGCTATTTTCAGTTACTTCAAGAAGTATGCTTCACAAATGTAAAAAAAACCGTCATTCGAAGACGGTTTTTTTTACATTTGTAATTTTTTTAAATGATTCAAACCTGTGTTAAATAATGCTATAATTATAAATAAGTAATGAAGATTTATAGATTATTATGATATAAACTTACATTAAAATTTACTATTGAATAGGAGCGGCAAATTTATGGACAAACAATTATTAAGTAAGATTATACAAAGAAAGAGAAAGGCACTAAAAACACATACATTAGAACAAACAGCAATAGCTGGGTTTATTAGTGGATTCATTGGACTTATACTTGGAGGGTTTTATACAGCTATATTGGGTGGAATTATTTGGAATATTTCAAATGTATTTTTATATGCAATTATTGGTTCTATCATTGGATATTTTAATAGTAAAAACAAAAAAGAGGACTTACAGATAGAATTGATGATACTTGAAAGTTTTGAGGATAGTTATACTAATTAGCAACATTAATAATGATATCCTCCTAATCTCTATTTTTCAACTAGCGTTAACTCCTTACAATGATTAATTATATATGCCTTTACTTGTTCAAAATCTTCTTTGGCCACGTAGACCTGATTGTGATCTAAGCTCTCATTAACATAGATAACATGCCTGCTAGGCTTTGCTACTATTTTTTTTACATTTTTGAATTCAGAATAACTACTCTCTTTAGAACCTGCCATTAGACCTGCACCTGCAGTTTGAGGACTACCCGTTGCAACACCAGCCAACACAGTAATCATAGCCATAACTTGATTCTTCTTAAACTGTTTTTTCATTTGAATATGATGAACTCCTTTGTCATTCAATTCAAAGACAACTTGATAGCTACCTCCATTCATAACCGTTACAATAGGGTAAGCAATAATTACAAAGGCTGTTACTACACCTATCATTCCAAGAAACATCGGAATAAAAACACTGACAGCATCTAAAAATCCTTGCTCAAAAATCTCTAATCCCGTTACCAAAAGAACTGGGAACATCCCACCTATAAAGAAAACTTTCCATAATGTAATCATAATTGTTGGATTTTTCCACATATTCATTCTATATGTCCAACGATATATACCATCTTTACCTAAAACAATATTCTTGCTGAAGACCCTCTTCTTGTATTTTTTGGGTTGGCTATGGGATGATTTCTCCACTACCACAGGTGTTCCACAAAATTCACAAAACTTGCTATCCTTTGAAATCTTTTTATTACAATGGTTACAATTCATAATACGCCTCCTTTAATACAGTAGCATAATCCTTATGTCTAGTTTAATTATATCAAACTGAAGTCTGAGTAACAAATATTTATCAGCATTAAAGAGGGAAGATATAATTGGCTCTTGATTAGTTTGTGTGGAAAGAAAATACCGCTTACCCCTTGAAATCACAGTAATTAGGTATTGAAAAAGCATACATTTTTCTGTATGATT
>JAUVAG010000071.1 GCA_030591825.1 Dethiosulfatibacter sp. | reverse complement strand
TGTCTATGACCGGCTCAGAAGAAACATAGATAAAATTGAGGGTGAAGAACTATGAAAAAGAAATCAACGGCATTAATTATATTGGTGGCATTGTTGCTCATATCCACCGTTACAGTCGCTTTAGCTGAAGAAACTGAAAAGGATCTTAATGAATGGCTCTATGCACGGGATATACAATGTGATCATATTGACGGTTATCAATCTATATTTCTGGATGATGAGGTCTACAGGCTATCAAAACGGGATCTGTCTGATATAAGGATCATTGATGACGAAGGGAATTTCGTGCCTTATTATCTGCACAACGAATACCTGTCTGTTGAGAAGGATACAAGGATGGAATATGATTTCGTGAAACTGTCTTCTTATCTAAAGAAGGATGACCACTACTCGGAATTTAGGGTCATTGAAAAGGATGCTCTTCATGATATTTTGGCAAACGAAATTCTCTTTGTCATAGGAAAGGACAACTTCCTTGAAGAAGTAAAGATCTATGGAGGTTATGACGGCAATACCTGGCAGCATATAAAAAGCGACTATATTTACAGGACTGATGAAGGGGAGAAACTGAATGTCAAGCTGGATGATACCTTCAAGTATGACCATTATAGAATTGTTTTCGTCAATGATATTGAAAAGACTGAAATTTCTAATCTTAAGCTTGTCTACAGTGATAAAAACGTCATTCATGAGCATTATCAAAAGGTGAAAGCAGTTGATTTTTCCATTGAATCTCTTGACAACCATACTGAGATTATCATTGATAATAAAGATAATCTAAAAATCAAGTCCATGAATATTATCAGTGAAGACAGTTTTAAAAGGAAATACCAGCTGTATTACAAAAATGAAGATGATGTGGATTATCAGATTTTTGACAGCGGGGAACTTTATCAGATGAATCTAGAGAACTTTAACATAAAGGAAACTGAAATCACCAGTGGTAAAACGTCAGATTCATTTCTATCTGCAGACTGGATCAAGATACGCGTAAATGACAATGACGACCAGCCAATTGATATCAAGGAAATGGAAATCACATATTATATAGATAAAATTGTCTTTGAAAATCAGATTAGTGACACATATACTCTGCTCTTTGGCAGTGAAAGTGCTCAAAGAGCCTCATATGATATTGCTCAGTCAAAGAAGTATATAGAAGAGGAAGAACAGCAGATATGTACTCTCTCAGGGCTGGTTGAAAGAGAGGTTGAAGCGCCTGAAGAACCCTTTAATTACAGAATGATATTGAATGTCATAGTAGTACTGGTTTCAATCATTCTCCTATTGATCATAACCAGGAAATCCGGCTTCAAGAAATTATAGCCATTGGTGCACGCATATAAAAAATCTTATCATGGTAATCGTGATAAGGTTTTTTTGCTTAATTGTATAATCAAATTGATTTAGTAATAAAAAATCTATAATGGATCAAACTGTAATATTAATGTTTTATGGCACTTTTAATCAGTAGAATATTAGAGATGAAACTTGATAATAAGTATTCAATCAAAAGAATACAAAATTTACAATCTCTTTATATGAAAACAGCGATATTTATTGAAATACGGACATTGTAGGAGTAAAATTAAATATATATAATCAAAAAGGATAGTATAATGAGAATAAAAGTGTTAAGTGTACTGAAGAGACGAGATGAAAAAATCATTGAAATCAAGAGAAATTTGGAATATTTAAAGGAGAATGATACTACCGATGGTTGTGACGGTGAACTCATAAGGAAATTTGAATAAGAGGACTGATAATTGTTAACCTTTCCGTGTTTTAGATTTGCTGTTTTTCAGTAGACACTGATTACAGTTCCTGATAGGAGGATGTTTTGGAAAACTTAAATGACAGACACAGTGATAAAATATTTAAGGAATGGAATAAAATGATAAAAGGGGTGAAGGCAGACCCAAAAATTGTCAAACCTGAAATAATAAGTGCATGGGAAAAAAGTTTTAAGCTTAACATTGACCCATATAGATTTGATAAATCGATTATCTTAACAAGTGAAGAACGAAGGGAATCCTTGCTTTACCCGAAAGTATAACCGGGAGTACCAAGGAAGAAAATATAATCATAAAAGTTGCAAGCGAAGATTTCATAGGGTCAAATGCAATTTCTATGGCCTTGAAGGAAAACAAACCAATACAACTATTTGGAAGCGAGCATTACAATTATTACCTTCATGGATTCAACTGTTCGTCTGCTCCAATACACGATGTTCACGGGAAGGTTATTGGAGCAATAAATATTTCCAGCAACAAGACGGAGCAAACAGTGGTTGAGTTAGGTCTTGTAGAAAGCATCTCCAAATTTTTGGACAGCTGCTTGACTGTGAACTATATGATTAACAACCTTTCTTTCTGTAGTTTTTCATTGATGGAATCTATTGAATATCTACCAAATGGAGTGATTTTCAATAACAAGCAGACAGGAAGAATAGATTATAATAATAAGGTTCTTAAGATGCTTAAGATAGAAACAAAGGACAAAATTTCCATTGCTGACAGGATAAATAGATACAGGGAATATGTAGATTCACTGGCAATAGGTAGAGACCTTGTCAATGAAGAAGTGATTTTAAACGTCAAAGGAAAGAAAAAATCATTTATTATAACAACCAAAAATATACTTGATTCAGCAGGTGGGCAGATTGGAGAAATGGTTAGCTTGCAGGAAACTGATGAGATAATGAAACTTCAAAACATGCAGAGAAGCAATGAAGCATTATATAGATTTGATGATATTCTTGGAGAAGATTGTGAAATCAATAGGATCAAGGACCTGGGCAAAAAGGTTTCATTGTATTCTTCAGCAGTTATGCTGACAGGGGGTAAAATCGGGAAATTTGAACTTGCTTCAGGTGGGACTTTATTTTTGGATGAAATAGAGAGTATGCCCTTGGATGTTCAAATTAAGCTTTTGAGAGCATTATCAACAGATACCATAACTAGAATTGGAGGGCTTGAAAACATCCCCTTCGATATTAGAATAATATCAGCGACTAAGAAGGACCTTCTAAAGGAATCTGATCTTGGGAATTTCAGGGATGATTTGTATTTCAGGCTTAATATCATAAATCTAAAGCTACCGCCCCTTAGGGAAAGAACAACTGATATACCTGTTATGGCAGAGAAGTTTGTAGATATGTTTGCAAAAAAAATTGAGATTGAAAAGGTTACTATGAGCCAGAAATTTAACAATTCCTAAATGTGGAAAGGTTGGATTTCTTTTTTATTTCAAGGGTAAAAGAAGATGAAATAAGTGTTTTCTGAAATTATTTATTGGTTTCACACGATTTTTTTGGATATATTAGTGTTTTTTCAGTATTTTTTGTTAAATGGAGATTGTTGGCATGCTAATTGCTTATTATTTAATCAAATAAATCTAATGGAGGTTTCATATGAATTTTCAATTTGGTATTCCTAGTTTTGTAACATTTGGCGAAGGTTGTACAGATGGGATAGGAGAAATGGTTCAAGGACTCGGAGGCAAAAGGGTATTTTGTGTTTACGACAAGGGTGTAAAATCAGCAGGGATTGTTGATGGAATAGTTGATAAGATGAAGTCAGCAGGTATTGCAGTTATAGAGTATGATAAAGTTCTTCCAAACCCTCCAGATACTTTGGTTGAAGAAGCAGCTGAATTAGCCCGAAAAGCGGATATAGATGTTATGGTAGCAATAGGTGGAGGTAGTGCCATGGATTGTGCCAAGGCAATAAACATATTGCTAACAAATCCATCTCCTATAAACCAGTATAATGGAATCAACCTTGTTAAGTTTCCAACAAAACCTTTAATTGCAGTTCCTACAACTTCAGGTACTGGAAGTGAAGTGACAGCATTTAGTATAATAACTGATACAACAAATATCAAGAAAATGGTAATAGGCGGTCAGTTTGTAGGCGCAACCTTTGCTCTTGCTGATCCACTTTTGACAGTTGGATTGCCATCTAAAATCACAGCATCTACAGGAATGGATGCATTGACACATGCGATAGAAGCCTATGTTTCTAAGGGAGCAATGATTCCGACAGATGTGTATTCTCTTAAGGCCATTGATCTTATATTCAACAGCCTAGCTGAAGCAACATTGAACGGCAGTAATATTCAGGCTAGAACAGACATGCTTCTTGGTAGCATGCTCGCAGGCTTTGCATTCAACAGTGCTGTACTTGGACTTGTACATTCTATTGCTCATCCACTTAGTGCACATTGCGGACTTCCTCATGGAGTTGCAAATGCAGTAGGACTTCCTCATGTCATGGCATTCAATGCTGAGGTTGTACCTGAGAGAACAAAAGATATTGCATTGGCAATGAATCTTGACGTTGCTGGATTATCTCCTGAAGATGCTTCAAAGGTTGCAGTTGAAAAAATAAAAGCGTTATCTAAGGAAATCAGCATTCCATCATTAAAGGAACTTGGCATTGACAAAGATATTTTTCCAACAATTGCAAAGGATGCCATAGCTGAAATATCTACAATGTTTAATCCTAGGAGTGCAACTGAAGAAGATGTAATGGCAATACTTGAACTTGCTTATGAAAACGTGGAAGAGACTGTTAAGGTTTAATATTACATAATACATGGAGGAATGTATGGATAAGATATTAAGGTTGAATATGAAAATGAAATTATTCAGTATGGAAGATATAAGTTCGGAATACTCGGCATTTGGAAGAAAGATAGGCATAATGTCCATAGGAAATACAGGGGAAAGAGGATACAAGAATTCTACAGTGCAGATTACAGACATGGAAGGTCACCCAAGCCGAGCGGCTGCCAGGGGAGGACTCGGTTCTTTAATGGGGTCCAAGAAAATAAAAGCCATAGTACTTGATGTTAAAATCAAGGTGCCAGTAGAGTATGATGATACTGAAAAGTTTAAACATGGAGTCAAAAACTATATAGCCGGAATTAAGGCAAATCCTATTTCAGGTCAGGCAATGCCTGCTCTTGGAACGGCAGTACTGGTCAATGGAGTTAATGCGCTTGGAGGACTTCCTACAAGAAATTACAGCAGCGGTACTTTTGAGAAGGCTGAGGATATAAGTGGAGAAAACCTTGCCAAGATACAGAGTACAAGAGGTGGGAAAAATGGACATGTCTGTCATCCGGGATGTGTTATTGGATGCTCAAATATCTACAATGACGCAAATGGCAAAGATCTAACATCGGGATTTGAATATGAAACAATAGGTCTAGCGGGATCCAACTGTGGAATTGGCAATTTGGAAGGCTTCTTGGAGACGGAACAGAAACAGCAGGAAAATACCTGGGAGTTAAAAGAATACCTACAGTCAAGGGCCAGTCCCCTGCAGCATACGATCCGAGAGCATTGAAGGGAACAGGAGTAACCTATGCAACTTCTCCAATGGGAGCTGACCATACAGCAGGAAATACGCTTGGAGATGAGTCTGTAAATCCATATAAGAAGGAAGGCCAGGTAGAATTATCAACAACCATGCAGGTTGGAATGGCTACTTTTGACAATCTAGGAATGTGCATATTTGCAGGATTCTGTACTGCAGATCCTCAAAACATAGGATATTTATTGGAAATGATGAGCGGTAAATTCGGTGGAGAATGGAATCCCGACAGGCTATTTGGACTTGGAGCTCAGACTATCGGAATGGAGAAGGAATTCAACAAAATAGCAGGTTTTACAGAAAAGGATGATGTACTGCCTTTATTTATGTATACAGAAGAACTTGGACCGAACAATGTTGTGTTTGACATTTTGGAAGAGGAAATGATGGGAGCCGTACCTTTTTAAGTATCATGAAAGTTAATGTAAAACTGTACTCTATTTTAAGGTTAAGGTATTCTGATTATGATAATGAAGGAATATCAATGGATGTTGATGAGGAATCAACTATAAGGACCTTAACCATCAACCTTGGATTCGATCCAGTAGACGGTCATATGATAGTCATTAACGGCAAGATGACCAAGGATAAAGAGGAAAGAATAAATGATAAAGATTTGATTCAATTATTTCCCTGTATTCCAGGGGGAGGATGAGAAAGCAGACCCGTTGAGGATCTGCTTTTCTTCTGGATTAAGAAATACATGTGTAACTAACGCAATAAATCTACTTGCTTGTCAACTGTTTAGTGAGTTAGAAATATAGTGCGGATATTGATTGAGGGTGATATAATTTTAATCATTATATTGAAAAGGAGATAACAAAAATGAAAACCACACTAAAGTACGAATATTACCCCAAAAAATCATACGACAAGGTAAGATATGGAGATACGGATAGTCAAGGACATGTTAACAATGCAGTGTTTTCAACTTTTTTGGAAACAGGTAGGACAGAACTTCTTCATGAAGTGGATTTAATGAAAGCTCATAGCCCTACATTTGGATTGGTAAGTTCAGATATAAATCTCATGTTAGAAATAAACTGGCCTGGTACTGTTGAAATAGGAACAGGAATCAAAAAAATAGGT
>JAUVAG010000093.1 GCA_030591825.1 Dethiosulfatibacter sp. | reverse complement strand
TCCTTCTTTTTTGTCGATTGTAACTCCCGCCCAGTTACCAACATGTTCTATTTTGCCAGTTATGCCATTGAACATTGTCGTTTTTCCACTGTTAGGATTACCTGTTAGTGCAAATTTCATAATATCCTCCAAATAATTGCTTTAGTGTTGTTATTGATAAACAGAATCAATGTTGCTCGTGGTTAACTTTTTGTAAAAAAGTTAACCCGGTTCCCACCGGATCCTCAGAATGCTATACTATTATAGCTGCCGCCAATTCTCTGTCAATGCTATATCTTGCATCTTTTATTGAAACAATATAATTATCTGAAAGGACTGAAATAACAGTTATTCTCTCTCCCTCATAACATCCAAGCGTAAAGAGAAAATCCTTCATTTCTTTGTCGTCGGTTTCTATATGCTTGACTAGATATTCTCTGTTGACTCTTGCCTTTGTAAGATTTTCATCCACATTATTGCCCTTGCTTCTACTGGCAAAATTGTTACTAAATATTGATTTTATAGAATTTACACCTGCTACCATTTCAACCTCCTCGTCACACTAAAGTTAACCTTATGCAACAATAATAGAATATACCATTTGATAATGATTGTCAACGAATTAACAGAAAACCATTTTGGTTAATTACCCTTAACTATCTGCATCTTTATTCTTCAAGTATTCCTCTATGGCTTCAAGCATACTGTTACTAATTACATGCTCTATTCTACATGCATCTTTATCAGCATCTTCAGGTTTCATATTCAATGATGTCTCCAAAAAACGGGTTATTGCAAGATGATTTCTATAAATTTTCTTCGCTATTTCCCTACCCTTCTCCGTAAGTGTTACAGAACCATAAGGCTCCTTTTCCACAAAACCCTTTGCTCTCAAATATTTCATAGACTTAGTAACACTGGGTTTTGAAACATCAAGTTCTTTTGCTATTTCGGTAACGTGGGCATGTCCGCTTCTTTCCTCAAGAATATAGACTGTCTCAAGATACATCTCCATTGATTCATTTTTGATCATTCAATACCTCTTCTCTAATGTGTTATTCACAATCATCCGCCGCCAAAAATAGGTAGTATTCTTAGATTATCCTCATTACTCAAAATATGGCCCTTCTTAACTTCTTTTCCATTTACAAAAAAAACCGCATATCCCATATTTTCAAGGTTAAGTCTCTCTATGAGCCTTTTTATTGAACAAGGTTCTAAAAGATCTAATTCAATATGGCTTTCAATTTCTGTATTATAAAGAAACACCTTGCTTATTTCAATAATCATTTAGACTGTATTCCACCTTTTTATCTATTTTAATTTCATCACTACTGACTTTTGAGTTGTATACCAGTATATTTACACCAGCTTTTTCTGCTGTTTTCAATGCTTCTGCAAATTTTATATCCATCTCATAATTGGGAATAAACTCCAAGATATCCTCAATTTGTATCAGAAAGAACACTGAACATTCATAACCCTCTTCTTTTGCAGACTTCAGTTCAAGCAGATGCTTCCTTCCACGCTCTGTCGGAGCATCTGGAAACATTGATATTCCATTCTTTTCAAGGGTTACTCCCTTTACTTCAACAAATCCCTTTCTTCCATCTTCTCTTTCATAATACAGATCAAACCTTGAATTACCGTAGGTCCTTTCCTTTTTAAGAAGAAGAATATCTTCGTAGCCTTCAATTTTCTTGTCTTTAAAGGCATCATAAACAACCCTATTGGGAACCTGGGAGTCTATGTTTATTAGCATGTCTCCTTTGTAGGCGCTGATAAGGGAAAATCTTGTCTTCCTTTTGGGATTGTCCGATTCCTGAAGGTATATCCTTGTTCCTTCAATGAGTATTTCTCTACACCGTCCTGTATTCTTCACATGAACACTGTGCTCCTTCCCATCAATCAGTACTTCCGCTATGAACCTGTTGGGCCTCTTTAGAAAAATACCCTCTACTATGTCTGCATACTTCATTATTTAATACTCCATTCAAATTTATAAAATCCCTTTGTTTCCTGTCCTACTATGGATATATAGTATCTTTCTCCCTTTTCTACATCTATTTCTATGACTTCATGTATGTTTCCCGGAATATTGTACATAATATTATTGTCATTGTCCTTAATGACTGCATAAAGTATTCCTTCCTTGGATTCCATTTCAAATTCAATATCAAGAACTCCATCCTTGTCGGCTTCTATGATTTTTTCCTTTGTTCCATCCCAGTAGGAATACTTGCTGCTTATTATGGAGCTTGCATTTTTATCCTCACCATTAAAAATATCGTATTTGAAGGTATCGATAACTTCTGAAATCTCCATATGCCTGAAGGGAGTGAGTGAAATCAATGCAAAAGCAAGCATTCCAATTGCAAGAAATACTGCCACAACTGCTATTATTCCTTTTCGTGCGGCATTTGCCCTCATTAAATCATCATCTTCATGCATTTCATTGTGAACTGGAGCTTCGCAGTATGGACACTTGTTTGGATATCCTGAAATAATCCTTCCACAGGTCTGGCATCTCGTACCTCCGCCCTTTGGTGTTTTGGTACTGTAATACTGCTTGCTTTCGGATTTTTTCCTTGAATCAATTATATCTTCGCTTCTTGTATCAACTCTGTCTTCAGGTCTGTTATTCTGTTCCCACTGATGAGACTGTAAATCCTTTAATTTTTCTCCAAGCTGTGTACCGGCCTGTCCCCTTACTACCAGATATACTATGAAACCGATAAAATTGGGTAACAAGATGGTTATTAGAACCCACAGAACGGAATTCATTCCTCTTTTATTACTGTCGTTGTATACAAATATTGCAAGCATTAATTGTATGAAAAATATAATTACAAACGGTATAAACGCTACTCCTATCATAAAAACACCTCTTAATTTTATTGAACACTTAATTATATCATTTTTTCATGAATAATATATATGATTATCTTGTTCATTACAAGCAATCATGACGAATAAAGGATTATTTCCAAAATAATAGGCCTTAACCAAAATAGCATAAAAATCATGCTGTTTTTATTTTAGACAAATGACAACAAATGATGTTGAAATAGAGTCATTTAGGTAGCGATGAAAAACAAAATAATAAATACTCGTTAGTTGATGATTTCTGTCTAAAATAGTATTATAATATTGATGTGTGGATATTTAGGCATATGGTTAAAAGTGCTAGACGATATCTACTCTTGGATATCGTATTTAAATGGGAAAAGGGGTGCAAAAATGATAGCTTTTTTAATGATTATAGAGGATGCAGTAGAAAGAAGCAAACTGGAGGAAATCTACAAAGTTCATAAACAGAAACTGTTTATATTGCAAGAGATATTCTACATGATGAGTATGAAGCTGAAGATGTTGTCCAGGAAGCTTTGCTTAAAATATCAGAATATATCGATGAAGATTTTAATCCTAAGTGTAACAAAACACTGGGGCTTATTGTTATTATAGTTAGAAGGATATCCATCAATATATACAGGAAGCGACAGCGAAGAAAAACTGTGAGCATTGAAGGATATGAAAATGCAATATGCGATGATGAGGCTGTGAATCCTGAGCTGCATGTGTTGAGGCTTGACCAAAAGGAATGGATATCTAGAAAATTGGCAGAGATCAAAGAGGAATATGCTGATATGCTTTCGCTTAAGTATTATTATGGATATTCAAACAATGAAATTGCAGGCATTCTGTCCATAAGTGAAGGAAATGTCAGAATAAGACTTATGAGGGCAAGAAAGGCGCTTCATGAAATTATCGGAGGTAAAGCTGATGAAAAAGCGCAATAGCGGAGATGAAACCAGCAAAATGATGGAAGCTTATTATAGCTGTATAGGTGAAGCACATGTAGAAAACATAATAAATGATTTAAATAGCAAAAAAGAAGAGATAAAAAAGATTGAGGTTCCGACTTCTCTTGACGAATGGTTTTATAATTATGTTGAAACAAAAAGAAAAGACGAGGATAAAAAGAAACTGCTTACAAGAATTAAGAGGTTTTCTAAAAGAGCTGCAATCATATTACTGGTATTGTTCACAGCTATGTCAGCGGTAGTATTTTCAGTTGAAGCTGTTCGAATAAGGGTTTTCAATTTTTTCATGGAGAAAAATGAAAATTATACAGAGGTAAGAATCGATGTAGAAAACAGCGACAGTTTAACTCCAAAACTAGATTGGGAAAGTTACTACAGTCCAGAATATATGCCAGAAGGTTATTTCTTTGAAACCTCTGCAGGCGGAGGAGCAATAAAGGTGCTGAAGTATACAGATGGAGAGAACCAAATAATAATTACACAAGCAAGGAACGGAACTGATCTTCAGCTTGACACAGAAGATGCAGAGGTTAAGGAAGTCGCAATTGATGGCAACAAGGGACAGCTAATAATCAAAGGGAATGAGATTATGCTGTTCTGGTATAATGACGAAGTAAGTTTCAATATAAATGGACAAGTAAGTGTAGAAGAAATAATCAAAATTTCTGAGAGTATGAAAAAAAATAAAAAATAATTTCAAAAAAAGTGTAACAAATCACCTTCCTAAATTGTTATATATAGTGAGGGCATAAATGAAAGGAGGTGATTTTATTATGGTGTTATACAAGAGACACATATTTGTCTTTATCATGGCTGTTGTTTTGCTAGGCTTATCATTGGTATCTGCAAATGCAGCGGATTATGAGAAAACGATTATTTCACCAAAATTTTCTTACATCAATTTTTTTCAGAATGATTTCTATATCTCTGATTCCGGTAAAGCTACAGTCGCATCATATTTGTATGCAGATAACTCAGATCAGGTTAGAATTACAGGATACCTGCAACAATACAAGGATGGCGACTGGAAAACTGTAAAGAACTGGACAAGCAGCGCTGATGGAAATGACATCATCCTGGAAAAAGACTGGTATGTAGAAAGCGGATATACCTATAGATATATCTCTTACGGGTATGTTTATGTAAATGGGTATGTGATTGAAAGCACAAGTTATGAGAGCAGTAAAATTTGTTATTAGAAAAACAAGCTAAACAACTAAATTTGGAGGAATTGAAATGAAAAAGATAATTGCAACATTGATGATAATTGTATTAACAATGTTGTCAGGTATGACGGTATTTGCTTTAACCAACAGTGTTTTTGAAGAAAACTCCGGTATTCAACTTGATTATGGAGATGTTCCTGAAATAAATATGTATCTAGATAATAGGAAGATTGATGAAAATCTTGTAGGGACAAGATCGACATTTACTATAAGTCTACCTATTCTTCCCTTTGATCAGAAGGATGAAGATTGGGATGAAGAAATTATGGAAACATGTCATACATTTATTAAAGATGAGGGGTGTGCGTTAACATGTGTTGCTATGGTGTTTAAATACTATGGTGCTAATACAAATCCTCTAATACTAAATAATGACCTAGGGAATGATGCTTGTCCTATTTATTGGAGTAAAGCTGCTGATGTAGGCTCTGATGGTAATGCTAGTTTATCAGTATATCGTGAGTCACCAACAAACAATGAGGTGATGAATACCTGTGTGCTTGCTTTAGAAGAAGGTCATCCAGTTATCATAGGGTTTATAAATCCAAATGATATTGAAGATACTCATTTTGTTCTTGTAAAATCATTAATTGGAAGTGGAACATCTTGGCTTAACTATGGTGTGATAGATCCTAATGGCGGTGGAACAAGCAACCTCCAGAATTACCTAAATCAAGGTTATGATTTCCATAGAATAGTTGTGTATGATAAATTATAATTATAGATAATCATATCTGAAAGCACATGGAAAACTATCATGTGCTTTCAGATATAACATTTGATTTATAGATGGAATAATTTCGTTATAAAGGAGCCGTATAGGTTATGAATAAAAAACACGTTATTGCAATTATTA
>JAUVAG010000195.1 GCA_030591825.1 Dethiosulfatibacter sp. | reverse complement strand
GTGCTTTCGCTATAAAGGGTCTTACCCTTCAACTAGAAGGTGACGCCAATGATTATGTAGGAAAGGGACTTTCTGGTGGAAAAATCATTATCAGAAAACCTAGAGAAGCTGAATATGGCAAGAGTATAATTGCTGGAAACACAATAATGTATGGTGCTACAAGTGGGAAGGTATATATCAATGGTATAGTTGGTGAAAGATTCGCAGTAAGAAACAGTGGTGCCAGCGCTATTGTTGAAGGAGTTGGAAACCACGGATGTGAATATATGACGGACGGATTTGTTGTAATACTTGGCGCAGTAGGCAGGAACTTTGCAGCTGGAATGAGTGGTGGTACTGCTGTGGTACTTGATGTTGACGACAGTCTTGAAGATAATTGCAACATGGACCTTATTCTTTTGGAAAAGCCTACTAAGGGAAATATGGATCGAGTAAAGAAGATGATATCTGAACATCTTGAATATACAGACAGTATGGTTGCCAAGGAAATAATGGATAACTGGAGCAAATACAGAAATAAGTTCAAGAGGGTAATTCCTGCAAGATACAAGGAAATTGCAGAAATAAAAACGGATAAGGTTTCTTAGGAGGTGTATTATGGCGAGTAAATTAACAGGTTTTATGGAAATAGACAGGAAAAATTATGATCATAGAGATATAGAAGAAAGAAAAAAGGATTTCGATAGTGTGGATATTCCTCTTTCTAAAGATGAGATGGTTTCCCAGGCTAACAGATGTTTGGACTGTGGTACATCCTTCTGTAACTGGGGATGTCCATTGGGTAATCTGATACCTGACTGGAACGACCTCGTTTACAATGGAGAATGGGAAAAGGCATACCAGAAACTTAGCCTTACAGCTAATTTTCCGGAATTTACAGGAAGGGTATGTCCTGCTCTTTGTGAAGCAGCCTGTGTACTGGGAGTAAACAGGGAAGCTGTTTCGGTAAGAGAAATAGAACAGTCCATAGCTGAAATGGCTTTTGAAAACGGATGGGTAAAACCGAGAACTCCAAGAGTTAGAACCGGTATGAAGGTTGCTGTAATAGGTTCTGGACCCTCGGGACTTGCTGTATCTGACGATCTTAATGCCTTGGGTCATGTGGTTACCATTTTTGAAAGAGAGGAAAATGCTGGAGGCCTTATGAGGTACGGCATACCGAACTACAAGCTTGGTAAGGACATAATTGAAAGAAGAATAGATTTGATGAAAGATTCTGGCATAGAATTCGTCAATGGAATTGAAATAGGCAAGGACGAGCCTTTGAAGGAATTGACTGTTAAATACGATGCAGTTGTAATGGCTTGCGGAACTTGGGTGCCAAGAGATATAAGCATTCCTGGAAGGAATCTTGAAGGTATACATTTTGCTGTTGACTATTTAAGTCAGCAGACAAAAAGACTTTTTGATGAAAAAATCAAAGGCAAGGAAATAATTGCAAAGGGCAAAAATGTACTTGTAATAGGAGGCGGAGATACTGGCGCCGACTGTGTAGGGACGGCAAACAGACAGGGAGCGAAGAAGGTATTCCAGTACGAAATACTTCCGAAGCCTCCTGAAAAAAGAGACGACACTATGCCTTGGCCGCTTTTTCCAAAGCTTCTCAAGAACACAACTGCTCATGAAGAAGGCTGTGAGCGGGAATGGGAGATTTCTACAAAGGAATTTGTAGGAAGTAATGGGAAGATTGAAAGTATCAAGGGTGTAAGGGTTAAGTGGACAAAGGATGCGGATGGTAGATTTGTTCTCAACGAGCTTAAAAAAACAGAGTTTGAAGAAGAAATCGACCTGGTACTCATTGCTGCAGGATTTCTTCATACGGAGCATGATACTTTTGTAAAGGAAATGAACATTGAACTTGGCGAAAGAGGAGATATTTTTACTGATGAAGATAATAAGACAAATGTCGATAAGGTATTCGCCGCTGGAGATATGAGGACTGGACAGTCATTGGTTGTTAATGCCATACTTGAAGGGAAGAATACTGCGAAAAAGGTAGATGAATATTTGAATAAGAAAATGATGAAAAAATCCGGTTAATCCGGATTTTTTTCGTTGAAATGTTCTTGTTGGATGGAATCAAGCACTTCAGATTTGAAACTGCGGAATCTTAATTTGCTTTATATTTTGAAAAAATTGATGTATACTATATAGTAGAAAATTATGTGGAGACTAATATGCATTACAGCGAAGTTTTAAAACTTAACCTTGTAGAAGGAATAGGCAGGAAAATAATTCTGAAGCTAAAGGAATTGTGTGACAGGGAAGACCTGAAAAGTCTTGAGTTCAAGGATATGATGGATATATTCGATGAAATGTCCGATAGGAAAAGGATTGAATACAACTATGACGTCATTCAGATAGAAACGGAAAGAATTCTTGAAAAATGCTATAATGAGAATATAAAGATTTCAACATGCTTTGATGATGATTTTCCCGAAAAGTTTAATGAAATCAATGATGACAGCCCGGCACTCCTTTTTATCAAAGGAGACGACTCAATGCTTCGTGACAGGTGCAATATAGCTGTCATAGGTACTAGAAACCCATCTGAAAGGGGATTTGACCTGGGTGTCAAATATTCCGAAACCATGTCTTCAAAGGGAATGAGTATAATCTCAGGCCTTGCGTTGGGATGTGACACGGCTGCTCACACAGGAGCTTTGAAAGCAGGTGGAAAGACTCTTGTTACTCTTCCATCTGGAATAGGACATATATATCCAAAGTCAAACACAAGGCTCTACAACGAGATAGTAGAAAAAGGCGGATGTATAATATCTGAAAACAATCCGGGAGAACCGCCTAGGAAGTATGATTTTATTAACAGAGACAGACTTCAAGCTGCTCTGTCGGAGGGAGTATTGATAATGGAAAGCCCTCTAAACAGCGGAACTGTTCATACATACAATTATTCTGTGAAGTATAACAAAAAAATTGCATGCTCAATTCATGACGTTGGAGATGGAAAGAACATGGAGCTTAATGAGAAAATAAGAAACGGTAAAAAAGGTGTCGCTATATATAATGTAACGGATTTAGAAAAATGGCTTCAAAAGATTGATTTGGAGGTATTGTAATGAAACTTGTGAGAAATAGTCATACAGGACGTTGTGTGCTTATGAATAATGTCAGGGACAAAAGGAAAAGCGATTTTTCCAAGGAGTGTTCAGATGAATGTCCTTTCTGTCCGGGAAGAAAGGACATTCTTGAATATTGCAGATATGAGGAAGTCGTAAATGGAAAATGGATGGTAAGAGCTATAGACAATAAATATCCTGCCCTTATCTGCGACGAGGAACGGCACAACAACGGCGAAATAGACTATGGCAAGCATGAGGTCATGATAGAGACTCCAAACCATTTCAAGAGCTTTTACAAGTTCAGTGAGGAAGAGTTTAAATATATACTTAAAATGTACAAGTCCCGGTTTATCGACCTTGAAAGCGAGAAAATGGTGAAGTCCGTAATAATATACAAGAACCATTTGAAAAATGCAGGTGCTTCCAAACTTCATTCTCATAGCCAGATACTTTCGATGTCTTTTATACCTCCTGAACTTGAGAGGGAGATAGAGATGGCGAAGAGAGGTGTTTTTACCAGGGAAGTCAATATACTTTTGGAGAGTGAAAACTTCATTTCTTTCATACCTATGGATTCGTACCTATCAGGTGAGATAATGATAAAAAACAAGAAATACAGCAGGTTTGATAAAATTACAATTGATGAAATTGAGGAACTTTCTGTGACTTTGAAGGAAGTATTCAAGAAAATCTGCAGGGTTTACGGGGAAATTCCATTTAATGTATATTTACACTCCCTTCCAAGAAAAGTTGACATTAAGGAATACAGATGGCATCTGCATATAATTCCAAGAAAAGGAAAGTTTGGAGGATTTGAATTTGGAACAGGTCTTTATATCAATTCTCTTGATGTGAACAAAATGTATGAAAATTTCATGAGTAAAGAGTGAACAAGAATAGTAAATTGTGAAAGAATTGAAATTGATATAAAAAAGCCGGAAAAATAAAATAAAAGTGTTGACGTAGACTTGACATATATGTATAATAAGTCTTGTCACAAATGAGCGGGTGTGGCGGAATTGGC
>JAUVAG010000045.1 GCA_030591825.1 Dethiosulfatibacter sp. | reverse complement strand
GAAAACATGAAGTGCATCACAAGAAATGTAACGACCATAGCAGATGGCAAGTACGACATAATATTCGACTTCACCCTTGTCAGAGGAATGGGATACTATACAGGCCCTATATTTGAAATCGCCTACAAGGGACTTGGCTATTCAATAGCAGGAGGCGGGAGATACGACGAGATGATAGGCGGATTCATTGGAGAAAAAATTCCAGCCGTAGGTTTTTCAATAGGATTTGAAAGACTTGTAAACCAAATGATCGAAGACCACTACAAGTCACCTGGAAATGAAAAAATAGTACTACTTTACGACAAGGAAGAAGAAGTTTCAGCTGTCATTAAAAAAGCTGAAGAACTAAGAACAAATGGTTATTCTGTGTCACTATTCAAAAAAGCAAAAAAAGTAGGCAAGCAACTCAATCAATTAGCAAGCCAGGGATTTGACAAATTTACAATGTATTCACAGGATGAACTTGAAATAAAAAATCTTGATTAACCCTTATTGAATATCTGTTTATTTTACTTGTAATATATAATAACCCATGATATAATAAGATATAAATTAAATGGAGGTTTATTTATGCCACAGGTACTGAAAGCTCATGTTAAAGAGGAGATTTTAAAGTCCGGTCTTTCTGAATTTTATAAAACCGGATATGATAAATCCAAAATCAGGGACATAGCTATAAAATCAAATGTTTCCCCTGGAAACATATACAGATATTTCACAAACAAGGAACAACTTTTCCATGCAATTATAACTCCCGTTTACAACGAACTAAAAATTATGTTCGGTAAGCTTAATGCAGCAGAAGCTTCAAATACTGAAACTCTTGCCAGGGATTTTGCCGACATGCTTGTTCAAATTGTGAAAAAACACCGATATGAAATTCATATCATAATGAGCAACGAAACAATACTTCCCCATGTTAGCAAGGAACTTGATGAATTGGTGGGAAATGTGATTATATCAAATTTCAAACTCAAATCAAGCAAGGATATTTCCGACTATGACAAAATCATGATAAAAGCCTATACAGAATCAGTCAAAAAAGGCCTTGTTAAAATAATTGAAGAAACAAACTCAAAATCGGACCTTGATGCATTAATAGGAGACTTCATTAAAATATTCTTTTAGCGGTGACTTATGAAAAAGATTATAATGACCCTTACAATTTTCATTATTTTGGCTTCCCTGCTGACCTCATGTGGAAATGAACCGTTACCTGAAAAGGAAAAGGCAATTCCCGTAGTGTCCATTGCAGCAGAGACTACTTCTCTGAGCAACATAATGAGTTATGTAGGGGTTGTAAGATCAAATCAACTTAAAAACTATTCTTTCAAGACAGGTGGATATATCGAAAAAATCTTTGTCGACATATCTGAAATGGTAGTTCCGGGAGACCCTATTGCTTCACTGGACACCAAGGATTTGGTATTCCAAATGGAGGCTGCAGGCAACAACATGGATTCTGCATATTCACAGTATCACAAGACTTTAAATGGTGCAGACCAGGAAGATATAAACAGTGCACGTTTAAATGTCGACAAGACAAAATCCGTCTACGAATTTAATAAAAACAACTACAATGATATGGCAAAACTTTTCGAAGAGAATGTCATATCATTGTCTTCTTTAGAGCAGGTCGAACTAAGTATGAGCATTTCAGAAAAAGAATATCTTCAGGCTGTAGAACTTTTCAATAAAACCCTTGATGGTTCAAGCGATGAAGATATCCAGTCTTCCTACTCTGTCTATTTAGCTGCAAAAAATGCCTATGAAGGATACAAATCCATTATTGAAGATTCAATTTTATATAGTGACTCTTACGGCACTGTCCTTTCTGTTTTCAACGAGGAAGGAGATGCCGTTACTTCAGGTTATCCTGTAGTCATCACAAGTAGCAACGAGCTGGTTGTGGAAGTTGGTATATCCATCAAAGATGTCTACAAGCTTGACAAGGATATTCAATCAAAAGTTGTAATCAACAAGATTACCTTTAATGGAACCATAGAATCAATCAGTAAAATTCCAGACCCCAATTCCCTCGCCTACCTCACAACTATAAACCTTGACAGGTCCACTGATAATATTCTCATTGGTTCCACTGCCAAGGTTGAATTCATCCTTGGAAAAACAGAAGGCATATGGCTTGACATATCCACTGTACTCAATGACGGAGAAGACTACGTATTCCTAGTTGAAGACGGAAGAGTCTCAAGACGAAACATCACTATAATGAATATAAACGAAGACAAGATTCTGGTTAAAGGTGTAGACCCAGGTAATGAGATCATTACCTTAGGACTGGACAGCGTACTTGAAGGATATAAAGTGAAAAGTCAGGAAAGGTGATATCATGAATGGATTAATACATTTTTCAGTACACAACAGAAAGGTTACTGTAATATTGGTTGTCATTCTGATGATATCCGGAATAATTTCCTATACCAGTCTGCCCAGACAGGAAAATCCTGATGTGACAAGTCCTTCTGCAATGATTACAACAATATATCCCGGTGCTTCTGCCGAAGAAATCGAATCACTCATAACAAAAAAAATCGAAAATGAAATTTCCATTCTTGAAGGAATTGAAAACATAGAATCCATTTCCTCAAGCAATGTATCTGTTGTTATTGTAACCATAAACTATTCAGTGGACAAAGATGAACAATGGTCAAATCTCAATAAGATTATAAACTCCATTAAAGACGACCTTCCAGAAGGATCCCATGCTCCTAAGATCGATACGGAGAATATGGTTGAAACTGCAGGTCTTATAATCACATTGTCAGGAGAAGGTTACTCCTATGACAAACTCTCCTACTTTGCAGAAAACATAAAAAATGACCTTCTGAGGGTTGACGGCATTAAAAAAGTCAATATAGAAGGAGATCTTGAAAAGCAGGTATATGTAGAAATCAACCTAAACAGTCTTGACAAGACAGGATTATCTGTTGAAGACGTATACAACCTTTTACTTATTCAAAATATAAACATACCTTCCGGTTCCCTTGATACCTCTTCAGGAAAAATAAACGTAAGCATACCGGGAACTTTTGAAGACATACATGACATAGAAAATCTGGTTATCCATATTTCAGACAATTTCGGAATAACCAGACTAAAGGATATTGCAAATATCCATATGGGTTATAATGATGATGCAAAAAAATTTAAAACAAACAAGAATCCTGCAGTTCTTATAACAGGTTATTTTAAAGATGACCAAAACATAGTAAAAATCGGAAAAGATGTTGAGGATGTTCTAAACAAAAAACTGGCCAATCTTCCGCAAAATATCAAGGCTGAAAAGCTTGTCTATCAACCTGATGAAGTAAAAAACTCCATCAACAAGTTCATATTAAACCTTCTGGAAGGAATACTGTTTGTAATAGTGACAGTATTTATTGGCATGGGATACAAGAATGCTGCGATAGTATCAACTGCAATTCCCTTCAGCATATTCCTCACCTTTACAATAATGCGCTACATGAAAATTGACCTTCACCAGATTTCCATAGCTGCACTTATAATTGCCCTTGGAATACTGGTGGACAACTCAATAGTAGTTACGGATGCCATACAGGTGAAGCTCGATGAAGGTGTTGAACCGGTAAAGGCTTCAATTGATGGAGCTCTAGAAACATCAGGCCCCGTATTTTCATCTACACTTACTACAGTAGCTGCATTCGCTCCCCTCATAGCTCTTCCAGGAGAAGCTGGGGAATTTACCAAGTCCCTTCCTTCAGTAGTCATTATTTCCCTTACAGCTTCATATTTTGCAGCAATGCTTCTTGTCCCTGCCCTTACCTGTATTTTCAAAGGTAAGGTAAAAATGATTTTACCGGGCAAAAACAGAACCAAAAAACTTTTCGCTTCAATGCTGCAAACCGGACTAAAACACAGCGTAGTGACTATAGTTTCCATCTTTGCCTTCTTTGCCCTTTCAGTAGGCATAGGCCTCTATTTCCTTCCTGTGGAAATCTTCCCCTTTGCAGACAAAGATTATCTTTATATAGACGTAACCAACGAAAAGAAAGGCGACATAAAGAATACCGAGGACCTAATTGATGAAATAAGTAAAATACTAGACAAAGAAGAAAACATTACAGGTTATACATCAAGTGTGGGAGGGTATCTGCCAAAGTTTTACCTGACTGTAGCTACCGGTGCGGATTCAGACCACAATGGACAGATACTGGTGTTTCTCGATAGCAGCAAATCAATTGACAAGAATTCATATTCAAATTATCTTGAAGAACTATTCAAAAAAACCCTCATTGGAAGCAGAATTGAAGTCAAACAGCCTGCCATCACTGCTCCAGGTTCAGATATTGAAATCTCCATGTACGACAACGATAAAGGCAACCTATATTCAAAGGGAGAATATGCATTGAGGGAAATCAGTGGCCTGGAAAGCATCAACAGCACATGGTCCAATATTCCTAAATCTATTTACCAGTACAATCTGAAAATCGATGAAGATATAGCCTCACTCATGGGACTTACAAAATACGACATACAAAGACAGGTAAATATTGCACTTAACGGAACCAGCACATCTAAGCTTTCCACTCAAAACAAGGAATACGACATCTATCTTGATTCAGATATAGATTCATTGGCAGACCTTGAAAATTTAAAAATCAAATCTTCCTTCACAGGAAACAAGATTCTTCTCAAGCAGGTTTCAGAAGTTAATCTTAAAAGTCTTATTCCAATAATCTACAGGTACAACAGGTTCCCGGCAATTACAATTAACTGCGATGTAAAGGATTCCTACAACACTCAAGAATCACAATTGAAAATTGAAGAGCTGGTTAAAAATTCAGTAGAAGATACAAATATCCTTGTGGACTATGGTGGAGAAAAAGAAACTGTAACAAAATATCTCGGAGGTATAGCAGAAGCTGCATTATATGCACTGGCTGCCATATATGTAATCCTCCTAATACAGTTCAAATCATCGAGACAGGCATTAATCATTCTATTGACAGTTCCTCTATCTATTATAGGTTCACTGACAGGACTATATATCTTTAAACAGCCTTTTTCATTCACAGCAGGACTTGGTTTTGCCAGCCTCATAGGAATTGTTGTAAATAATGCAATTCTTTTACTCGAACATATAAATTCTGAAATTAAAAAAGGCATCTCTATTAAAGATGCCTGTGAATCTTCTCTTAACAGAAGGTTCCGCCCCATAATGCTCAGTACCATTACCACAGTCATGGGTTTGTTGCCCCTCGCCCTTTCTGGGAGCTCATTTTTCACACCAATGGCTGTTACATTGATGTCTGGACTTATTGTATCAACATTTTTTACATTGATTGTCATTCCTACCATGTACAACAGCATTTTCAACAAAACTAAAAAGTAATGATGCTTGATTCAACCTTGTTGTCTACTATATTCAATATTCCAAAGGAAGGCTTTTGATCTTCCTTTGGCAAGGTTGCACTGCCCGGATTGAACATCAATACATCTTCTATCCATCTATTTACAGGAACATGTGTATGTCCGTAAAGTGCTATATTGGCTTCTATTTCCTTTGCTCTGTAGAAATATCTGTCAATGGACTGCTTTACCTTGTATCGGTGACCATGGGTAAAAAGTATTTTTGTATTCTCTACTTCCACAATCTTTTCAAAAGGTTCCTCATCAAGGCCAAAATCACAATTTCCCTTAACAGCAAGTGTTTTCACACCCAGTGCATCTCCAATTTTTTTACTGTCCGACATTATATCCCCCAGATGTATAATCATATCAATGTCTTCAATAATTTCAAGTCTCTCAATAACTTTTTGTGATCTAAAATGAGTGTCGCTCAATACTATTATTTTCATTTCAATATTTCTCCAATTATATTTTTCAAATTTCTTACAGCCTTTCCCCTGTGACTGTATTTATTCTTTTCACTGTCTGTCATTTGTGCAAAAGTTTTGTTAAGACCTTCAACTATGAAAATAGGGTCATATCCAAATCCATTGTCCCCTTCAGGTTCCAATCCTATTAATCCTTTGCAGATTCCTTCAACCTTAAATGACGTCCCGTTGCTGTCTACGATTGAAACAACCGTCTTGAAATATGCTTTCCTTTTTACAATAGGAACATTTTCCAGCTTTTCAAGAAGCAGTTTATTGTTGCCCTCATAAGTCGCATCTTCACCTGCATATCTGGCAGAATACACACCAGGCTCTCCATTAAGATATTCCACAAAAAGACCTGTGTCGTCTGCTATTACAATATTGCCTGTTTTCTTCCACAGTTCCATAGCCTTTTTTAATGAATTTTCCTCTAGTGTATCTCCATCTTCCTCTACTTCGAATTCACTGTATCCTATGTCGTTTTTTGATATCACTTCAAGGTCAAATTCTCCCAAAATGCTTTTTAATTCGCTTATCTTATGCTGGTTTCCACTTGATAAAATTACTCTTACCATACTATTCTCCTATAAGTTCATAAATCTCTTTTCCAAGTACATTTCTCTGTATTTCAAAGATGTCGTTGCATCCTTTTTTACCAATTTCAAGTAAAGATGTAAGCTCATCCATTGTAAAAGGAGCTTCCTCTCCTGTTCCCTGAACTTCTATGAATTCTTCCTTGTCTGTCATTACTATGTTCATGTCAACTTTTGCGTTGCTGTCTTCCAAATAGCATAGATCTAAGATATTATTCTCTTCAAAAACTCCAACACTTACAGCCGATACAAATGATTTAACAGGCATTTTTTCAAGTTTACCTTCTTTGACAAGCTTGTAAAATGCATCTACCATTGCCACGAAAACACCACTAATAGAAGCCGTCCTTGTACCGCCATCTGCCTGAATAACATCACAATCAAGCCACAATGTTCTTTCACCAAGAAGCTTTAAATCAACAACAGATCTCATAGACCTTCCTATAAGTCTCTGTATCTCCTGGGATCTTCCATCAACTTTTCCTTTTCTTGAATCCCTCATTTTTCTTGTATTAGTCGATCCAGGCAACATTGAATATTCAGCAGTCACCCATCCCGTGTCACTTCCTCTTAAAAATGGGGGAACCTTGTTTTCAATCATTGCCGTACATATTATCTTAGTATTTCCAACTTCAACCAGAACGGATCCGTCTGGATGAAGCAAATAGTCTCTAGTGATTTTTGTCTTTCTTAATTCATCTTTTTTTCTTCCGTCTACTCTTTCCATTAATAACTCCTAAAATTTATTGTATCAGACAACCTTGTACAATTCATCACTGTCTGGCTGGTCTATCTCTCTTGATTTCCCCTCTGAGTCGAAAAATGCCCCTTCACCCTGGATTTTACCTATCATGGCAACACCTATACCCTTTTCATCAAGTTTCGCCTTAATAGGGCTGTAATTTTCCTGACTACATACCACCAGCATTGACCCGCTGGATATGAGCTTTAAATAATCTATTGCGAAATGGCTGCACAGTTTTTTTGTAATGTCCGACACAGGTATTTCGTCTTCATCTACAACTATTCCCATTCCCATT
>JAUVAG010000144.1 GCA_030591825.1 Dethiosulfatibacter sp. | reverse complement strand
GTAAAGACTATGCCGTATTTATGCTTTTCACAGTCGATTTAATCGCCGTAATTCTCAGGATGGCGTCCCCTGTTGGTGTAAAAATGGTAATCCTTCATCTTCACTATACCACAGGATAATGCACCGAATTCAATTGCAAGCTCCTTAAGCGTTGTAGAAAATGAATCCTTGTCAAGTTCAACCTTGTTTTCAGATACCTCTCCTTCGGCCAGATGTCTTATATCTGCAAGAAACCTGAAGTTGGAATCAACAAGTGGCGAATAGACTTGGTTGTAATAGGCAGTCTTCCCGCTGTTGTTGACAATTTTCTCCCTTAACTCGTCATCAATCTCTTTCTTATCCTTATTTTTCGAGTAATAATCTTTGTAATGCGGTGTGCCCTTTTCATAGGACATCCTTGAGAACATTATATCTCGTTCATCGATTCTTCCCATTTACTTGTGTCCTTCCTTTGGTACTATACATATGAATTCAAAGACCTCGTCTGTTTCATTTCTCCACTGATGCTGCTTTCCGGCAGGTACAAATGTATATCCACCTTCCTTCACTTCGAATTCCTCTCCTTCTATTGTAAGGATTCCCTTGCCTCTTATATAATAGTTGATATGAGGCCATGGATGCTTATGGTCATAGCTGTTTCCCTTTGGATCAAGCTTTACTATTCTCATTACATAATCATCCCAACCTTCTTCTGCTCCTATGATTTTTTTCATTCCTGCTCCCTTTACTGAAGGGTCCTCAGGTATTACAAATTCTATATCATCCTGGTGTCCTATTATCATTCGATTTCCTCCTGATTAAAGTCATAATATAAATCTTTAGACAGTTGTTTTATTTACCATCAATTATACCACAATATCATACTTCTAATAAATAAAAACTTATATGTACGTTACTCGTAAACATTTCCTACGGTGTTCTCACTGAATTATTACATAGAAAAAGCGGCTTTCGCCGCTTTCGATTTTTTAATCTCTGGGTTTTCTTTCACCGTAGTACTGATAATAGTTGACCTTCACATTACCATTGAATAGTTTTCTCTTTCTTGAAGCCTTGGCTCCGTATAGCTTTTCAAACCTTTCAAAAGGAGTGATTATGTAGTTTGACCAGGTCTTGTCTCTTCCAAATATCCTTCCAAGGTCCTCTGAAATTCTTTCAACACTTTCCTTGTCCCCAATCCTGTCTCCATATGGAGGGTTTGTTATCATTACTCCGTACTGTCCTGGAAGAGTCACATCCTTAAGGTCCATGCATTCAAACTGGATATGTTCATCCATGCCTGCCCTTGCAGCATTTTTCCTGGCAGCCTTCACCGCTTCACTGTTTATGTCCGAAGCATAGATTTTAAGTTTAACATTTTCATCCACAATGCTTTCATAATGGTCTCTTATTTCCTGCCACATGTCAGAGGGAATCATCGGCCATCCTTCAGCTGCAAAGCTTCTGTAAAGGCCAGGAGCAGTATTTGTTCCTATTAGAGCAGCCTCTATTGCTAAGGTTCCGGAACCACACATTGGATCGTAAAGTATCCTATCCTTATTCCAGTAGCTAAGTTGTACAAGAGCTGATGCCATGGTTTCCTTAAGAGGAGCTTCCACTGCACTTTTCCTGTATCCTCTCTTGAAAAGACCTTCCCTGGTTCCTGTTGTATCCATTGTGAGAATGGCCTTGTTTTTATTAATGGATATCTGTACTGTAAATTCAGCACCCTTCTCACTGAACCATTCCTGGTCGTATTCTTTAGTAAGTTTGTTTACTATAGCCTTCTTAACTATTGACTGACAGTCCGGAACGCTTGAAAGTTTTGACTTAAGGGACTTTCCATTTACAGTAAACTTACCGTCTCTGGTTATCCAGTCTTCCCATGGAAGGTCGAATGTCTGGTCGTGAAGCTCTGTAAAGGTGAACGCTTCAAACTCTCCCATCACAAGAAGTATCCTTTCCGCGCTTCTAAGGTTGATATTGGTCTTTATAATATCTTCAAGGGTTCCGTCAAAATATATCCATCCATTGTCCACTCTAAGGTCTTCATAGCCCATGTTGAGGAGTTCCCTTTTCACTACTGCTTCCAGTCCGAATGTACAGACTGCAGCAAGTTTTATTTTCAGCATATTTTCTTCCTTTATATTAGATTTAATCTATGGAATTTCTTCTTTCCTTTTTTGATGATCATCTTACCGTCTACGAAATCTTCTGCAGTTATTACCTGGCCAAAGTCGGTGATTTTTTCATCGTTTACTGATACTCCACCCTGTTGTATAAGTCTTCTTCCTTCACTGTTTGTTTTGATAAGTCCAGTGTGGCTTAGAATATCTATAATTGTAGGATTTTCATCAAGCTTGGAAACTTCAATGTCACTTGTTGGCATGTTTACTGAATCAGTTCCCTTTGTAAAGAGAGCTCTTGCAGCTTCCTGAGCTTTTTCAGCTTCTTCTTCATTGTGTATAAGTTTTGTTATCTCGAATGCAAGTATTTCCTTTGCATGGTTTATTTCTGCACCTTCAAGTGATCCAAGTCTTCTTACCTCTTCCATAGGAAGGAACGTAAGTAGTGCCAGACATTTCTGTACATCAGCATCGTTTATGTTTCTCCAATACTGGTAGAAGTCATATGGTGAAGTCTTTTTAGGATCAAGCCACAATGCTCCTTTTTCAGTCTTGCCCATTTTCTTTCCTTCACTTGTTGTAAGCAGCGAGAATGTCATTCCATACACACTTGCAGCATCCTTTCTTCTTATAAGGTCTGCTCCTGCTATGATGTTTGACCATTGGTCGTTTCCACCAAACTGCATCTTGCAGTTGTAAAGTTTGTGAAGCATGTAGAAGTCGTATGCCTGCATTATCATGTAGTTGAACTCAAGGAAGGTAAGGCCCTTCTCCATTCTGTTCTTGTAACATTCAGCAGTAAGCATCCTGTTTACAGAGAAATGAACTCCAACTTCCCTCAAGAAGTCTACATAGTTAAGGTTCAACAACCAATCGGCATTGTTTACCATTAGTGCCTTGTCATCTTCGAAATCAAGGAATTTTTTAAATACAAGCTTGAAATTCTCTGCATTTGCAGCTATTGTTTCCTTTGTCATCAATGATCTCATTCCAGTCCTGTCGCTAGGGTCTCCTACCATTGTAGTTCCGCCACCAATGATTGCTATAGGCTGGTGACCATATCTCTGCATGTGAGTCATAACCATGATTTGAATATAGTGTCCAATGTGCAGACTGTCTGCAGTAGGGTCAAATCCAATATAAAAAGTAACCTTCTCTTTGCCAAGGAGTTCCTTGATTTCCGTTTCATGGGTGCACTGCTCGATGAAACCTCTTTCCATCAATACGTCGAATACATTTTTTTCCATAAACATACCTCTCATTTTTTTATAAATTTAACTGATTAAATAAATTAAAACTCAAGAAAGCAGCATTGCTGAGTTAACCAGGTCACGCTTCATGTGACCATAGCGGTTATTCAGATGCGAAAGAAAGTTTCCTTAACCCTAAAATACCAACGCTTCAAGGGATTTTGCATATTTAACTTTCTTGAGCTACAAAAAATCGCCCTTGAAATATTCAAGGACGAGTATAGTCGTGGTACCACCTTAATTCGCATAAAGCCTCTAAGTACATATCGCATACCTGCGCTGCAGTTTCCCACAGAGGTTCAAGAGTCGTAATTCATGTCTATGCTCTGCAGTCTTTCCACCACCCAGACTGCTCTCTGAATCAAGAACAACAACACTACTTTCTCCATCATTACCTTAATAGATTATACACATATTAATACAAAAATCAATTATTGTCAAGGTATTCCGGACAATTATCAATCCTCTATTCCCGCTTCCCTTCTCAGCTGCTGGATGGATTTTGCCGTGATGCTATCCTCATCCAGATTCAAGAGTTTTGCAGCCCTTTCGATATCCTTTTTATCCTTTACCTCAAGTTCAAGGTAGGGCTCTGGGTAGGTATCCTTGTCCCAGGTGTCTATTTCAAAGAGTATGTCATCGTAGATGTAGGAAATCCTGTGCTTTTCTCCCCTATGCTTAAGCTCGTAACCAAGGTCTCCAAGAATCTTTTTCATCTCGTCACAGTTGTCTATCTCAACCTCGTGCTCGATGTTATGTCTAGCACCCTCTGAAGATATATTCTTCTTTACTGTCAGAAGAATTTTTTCCGAATCATTATCCAGATTCCTCTTAATCCTTATTCTTGCATAACCTTTGTAGTCATTGTGCAAACTAAATCCCGGTGTATCGAATATGAGATTAACCTGGTGCTCGTTCTTTATCTTTTCAGCTTTCAGCTCTACAAGCTTCTTTTCAATTTCCTCAGGGTCTATGTTCAAGACCTTGACTTCTATTTCCTCCATTCTACACCTCTTTTATTATCTTTATCTTGAAATCCAGATAATCAGCCGCCACACAAATAAATTCAGTGTTGCCGAATTTACCTTCATTCACATATTTGTGTCCATCTTTACCGTGAAGATGACCATAAAGACAGATATCAATATTTTCACTGCTTATATACTCTCCGAAATCATCAAGTTTTCCCCTGCAGTCGAAGGGTGGAAAATGAAGTAGTGCGATTGTCAGTGACGGGTCTTCCACCATTGAAGACTTCACTGAATTTCCAAGTCTTCTAAGCTCCCTGGTGTATATAACCTCATCTTCCTTCTTGAATTCGTCACTGTCCTTTGACATCCATCCCCTTGTTCCATAGACCTCAAGGTCATCTTTAGAGAATGAATTGTTGTTTATAAACTTAATGGTTTTGAATCCCATTAAATTCATCTTTGTCATAGAAGACCACCAATAGTCATGATTTCCCTTGGTTATTATCTTTGTTCCCGGGAGTTCTTCTATTAGACTCAAATCAACATATGCTTCCTCCAATGAAATTGCCCAGGATATATCCCCGGG
>JAUVAG010000284.1 GCA_030591825.1 Dethiosulfatibacter sp. | reverse complement strand
TGGCTTGAATTTCAGAAAGTTTAAATCTTTCCATAAGCTTGAGCTCTGCATCGTTGTATGCAGCTCTAATAATTTTTATTATTTCGTCAATATTATCAAGAGCTATTATTAATCCTTCTAAAATATGGGATCTTGACTGGGCTTTGTTCAAATCATATTGTGTTCTTCTTGTAATTACATCCTTTTGATGCATTACATAGTAGTGAATCATCTCTTTAAGATTCAGTACCCTAGGCTGATTATCAACAAGTGCAATCATTATTATGCTAAAGGTATCCTGCATCTGAGTATGCTTGTACAGATTGTTTAGCACAATATTTGGATTGTAATCTCTTTTAATTTCGATTACTATCCTCATACCTTCTCTATCACTCTCGTCTCTTAAATCAGTAATTCCTTCAATTTTTTTGTCCCTTACAAGAAAGGCTATCTTTTCTATTAGTCTTGCCTTGTTGACCTGATAAGGTATTTCTGTAACAATGATTCTTGTCTTGTTGTTTTTCATTTCCTCGATGTCTGTTACAGCTCTTACTACAACCTTGCCTCGACCTGTTCTATAGGCTCTTTTTATATTTTCCTTGCCTATAAGATCGGCACCTGTTGGAAAATCCGGACCCTTTATATGTTCCATCAATTCATCAACTGTTATTTCATCATTGTCGATATATGCAATTGTACCGTCTATTACCTCACCCATATTATGGGGTGGAATAGAGCTTGCCATACCTACGGCTATACCGTTTGAACCATTAACCAAAAGATTTGGATACTTGCTTGGAAGTACCGTAGGTTCTTTTAATGTTTCATCAAAGTTGTATTGATAGCCAACAGTTTCTTTATTTATATCCCTAAGCATCTCAAGTGCCATTTTAGACATTCTTGCTTCTGTATATCTCATTGCAGCCGCTCTGTCACCATCAACGGAACCAAAGTTTCCATGTCCGTCAATCAGTGGATATCTGGTTGAAAAATCCTGAGCAAGCCTTACCATTGCATCATAAACGGCAGTATCACCATGTGGATGATACTTACCTAGTACTTCCCCGACAATACGGGCTGATTTTTTATGTGGCTTATCGGGAGTCATTCCCAGTTCGCTCATTGCATACAATATTCTTCTATGAACAGGTTTTAATCCATCTCTCACATCAGGCAATGCTCTGCTTACAATAACAGTCATTGCATAGTCAAGATAGGATTTTTTCATTTCTTTTTCTATATCTATCTGAATAACCCTGTCATTTCCTGGTTCTATATTATCCATTCTATTCCTCCAAATCCAACAAGTTTATATATCTATATGTTTAACGTATTTTGCATTTTGCTCTATAAATTCTCTTCTTGGTTCAACCTTTTCTCCCATTAGAGTTGTAAACACCTCGTCTGCTTCAAGAACATCAGCAATTTCAACCCTCAACATAGTTCTTTTTTCAGGATCCATTGTTGTATCCCAAAGCTGATCAGGATTCATCTCTCCAAGACCTTTGTATCTTTGAAGGCTGTATTTGTTTTCTCTTCCAACCACTTCATCCAAAAGCTTGTCAAGCTCCTTGTCCGTATATACATAGTTTTCTTTCTTACCATACTTGACCTTGTATAGAGGTGGCTGAGCAATATAAATATTGCCGTTTTCTATAAGTGGCTTCATGTATCTGTAGAAGAATGTCAATAGTAGGGTCCTTATATGCGCTCCGTCTACATCGGCATCTGTCATTATTATTATTTTTCCATATCTAAGCTTTTCAAGGTCGAATTCTTCACCTATTCCACATCCAAAGGCTGTTATCATTGCTCCGATTTCAGTAAAATTCAATATCTTGTCAATTCTTGCTTTTTCAACATTTAATATTTTACCTTTTAGAGGCAATATGGCCTGGATTTTTCTGTCTCTTCCCTGCTTTGCAGATCCACCGGCAGAATCACCCTCGACTAAGAAGACCTCACATTTATCTGCATCCTTTTCAGAACAGTCTGAAAGTTTTCCAGGAAGTGAAAGTCCATCAAGAACATTTTTTCTTCTTGTAAGTTCTCTTGCCTTTCTTGCTGCTTCCCTTGCTTTAGCAGATTTTTGAGCCTTGTCTATTATTACCTTTGCTTCCTTTGGATTTTCTTCAAGGAAAGAGTTCAAGGATTCAATTACCAATGACTCCACAATACCTCTCATTTCACTGTTTCCAAGCTTTGTCTTTGTCTGTCCCTCAAACTGTGGTTCCTGAAGCTTAACGGAAAGTATTGCAGTCATTCCTTCCCTTATGTCTTCTCCAGTTAGGTTGTCTTCTTTTTCCTTGATTATGTTGTTTTTTCTTGAATAATCATTAAATACCCTTGTAACGGCAGACTTGAATCCACTTAAATGGGTACCACCTTCATGGGTGTTTATATTATTTGCAAAGGAATATATGCTTTCACTGTATGAATCCGTATATTGAATGGCAATTTCTACTGAATTACCTTCTTTAACTCCTTCGTAATAGATTATTTTATTGTGTATAGGGTTCTTCTTCTTGTTGAGATATTCAACAAATTCCTTTATTCCACCATCGAAATGAAAATTGTCATTTTCCCCACCTCTGGCATCGGTAATATTGATGTTGATTCCCTTGTTAAGAAATGCCATCTCTCTCAATCTATGTTGAAGAGTTCCATAATCAAAATCTATTTCTTCAAAAATTGTATCATCAGGCATGAATTCAATAGTTGTTCCTGTTCCTCTTCCATTGCCTATTTCCACAAGATCTGAAACCGGCTTACCTTTTCTGTATTCCTGGAAGTATTTTTTGCCGCCTCTTTTAACTTCCACCTTCAGCCATTCGGACAAGGCATTAACTACAGAAAGACCAACTCCGTGGAGTCCGCCTGATACCTTGTATGCATCTGAATCAAACTTACCTCCTGCATGAAGGATCGTAAGTACTGTTTCAACTGTTGATTTTCCCGTTTTAGGATGTTTTTCAACAGGTATTCCGCTTCCGTTGTCTTTAACCTTTACGGAATTGTCCTTGAAAATTTCAACGTTTATTGTGTCGCATACTCCGGCTAAGGCCTCATCTACCGAGTTGTCAACTATTTCGTATACTAGATGGTGAAGACCTCTTGGTCCAGTGGAGCCAATATACATTCCTGGTCTTTTTCT
>JAUVAG010000029.1 GCA_030591825.1 Dethiosulfatibacter sp. | reverse complement strand
GCGTGACCCGGTTAACGCAGCAAAGCTGCTTTCTTGTCTGCTTATATTTAAATAAGTTTTTTAAGATTTTTGTTTTCAACCTTGCCTGGAAGTCTACCACGCTTTGCTATGGGCTTTCCGTTTACTTCCTTGATGTCCATTGTCATGTCAATTGCCGATGCTCCAGATATATAGCTGCCAACTCCAAAGGAATCCGCTCCTGCTGCCTTTAGACTTTTAATCTTTTCCGGATGAAGTCCTCCCGAGACAAAGATCTTAACCCAGTTATATCCCTGAAGGTCAAGGTGCTGTCTTACTTCATTCACAAGGGCAGGACTTACTCCTCCTCTTTCACTTGGAGTGTCAAGTCTTATAGCATAAAGATTCTTTCCAAGTTCAGAAGCAACTCTTAAAGCTTCCTCCACTTCATCCTTGAAAGTATCTATTAGTACAATCCTCTTATGTTCAGGAGGCATTATATCATTATATACCTTGGCAAGCTTCAATGTATCTCCAGCAATAAGGAATGATGCATGAGGCAGTGTTCCCATAGGCTCTATTCCAAGTTTCTTACCTGTCAGTATATTGCTTACTGATCCTGCTCCACCAATATAGGCTGCTCTTTCCATTACAGGTGCAACGGCAGGATGTAGATGTCTTGTTCCGAATACAGAATAAGTTGAATCTCCACATGCTTTTTTTACCTCGTTAGCAGCAGTTGCCCATCCCGAAGGACTTGCAAGGCATCCAAGTATTACAGATTCATATATTGCAAACTCGCTGTATTTACCTGTTATTCTAACAAGAGTGTCCTTTACCTCAAATTCAGATCCTTCATCTACAGCCCAAAGTTCAATGTCCTTGTCCTTAAGTATTTCAAAAACTTCGTTTATTCCAGCAAATATACCTTTCTTCCTAGCGAAAATTTCCGCTATTACAATACTGTCTTCAAGGTTCATTTCCCTTAAAATATCCATTGTTCTAACGAAATATACATCAGTTGTCATGCCTGAATATATTTCTTCATGATTTGCCGAGAAAAGACGCTTGTCTTCCTCGCCTATTTCTATATCTTTAATATCATTTAAGCTTTTAATTTGCATTGAATACTCTCCCTTGAAAAATTATACCGCATCATTATATCATATTTCAAAATATTTTCTAGCACCTTTTAGTATTTTAATCCATATTGCCTTGATTTTCCAATAGATTATCAAGATTTAACATAAGATTTTCCAATGTAGAACTGTTGTCGATTATCCTGTCAACATGCTTTTTCTTTTCTTCAATATCCATTTGAGAATCTATAATCTTGACCGACTCCTTCATTCCTCTGTTATCTCTTAATAGAAGTCTTTCAAGCTGTGTCTTTCTATCTGAATATACAAGCCATATTTCATCATATACTAGTCCGTATTTCTTTAAATTGACAAGCTCTTCAATTGCAAGTGGTATATCAAGAAATACCAGGTTTTCACTACTTATTTCAACACAGTTGTTAAGCTCTTCAATTACAGCCTTGTGTACAATTCCATTGATTATTCTTCTTTTATCTTCAGAAGAAAAAACAATTTTAACAAGTTTCTTTCTATCTATTTCCCCATTGTAATCAAGTATTTCAGGACCAAATTCCTCAACAAGTTCAGTATGGATTATTGAACCTCTGTTGTATAGCTCGTGGACAATTTTGTCTGAATCAAGTACTTCATAGCCTCTCTCAGACAATATTCTAGAAACAGTACTCTTTCCAGTAGCTATACCACCAGTTATTACTATTAGTCTTTTATTTAGTATCATACCATGTATCTCCAATATTCATATCTACAGTCAATGGAACTTTTAGCTCGGCAGCATTCTCCATTTCCTCTTTCAAAATAACCTTAACTTCTTCAAGTTCTTCCTCTACTGTTTCTATTATTAATTCATCATGGATTTGAAGAATAAGCCTTGATTTCATGTTGTTGTTCTTAAGTTTGAAATAGACGTTTATCATGGCTTTTTTAATTATATCAGCAGCTGTTCCCTGTACGGGTGTATTAAGCGCCATCCTTTCACCAAAGGCCCTGATATTGAAGTTTCTTGACTCAAGCTCAGGTATATACCTTCTCCTGCCGAATATTGTATCAACATATCCATCCTTTTTTCCCTGCTTGACTATATTGTCCATATAATCTTTTACCCCACCAAAAAAGTTCAAATAGTTTTCAATATATTCTTTTGATTCCTTTCTAGGTATATCAAGATCCCTACTAAGACCATAATCACTTATTCCATATACTATTCCAAAATTAACAGCTTTTGCTCTGCTTCTCATTATGGATGTAACTTCATCTTCTTCCACATGGAATACCTGGGCAGCGGTTTTTCTATGAATATCTTCGTTATTTATAAAAGCACCTATAAGGTTCTCATCCTCTGACAGATGGGCCAGTACTCGCAATTCAATCTGGGAATAGTCGGCATCAACTAATTTTCTTCCATCTTCATGAACAAATATCTTTCTGAGTTCTCTTCCTTCTTCAGTTTTTACGGGAATATTTTGAAGATTGGGATCAGTTGAGCTTATTCTTCCAGTACTCGCTATTGTTTGTTTAAAAGACGAGTGCACCCTTCCGGTTTCCTTGTCCACAACATTTAAAAGTCCTTCAACATAGGTGGATTTAAGCTTTGCAAGCTGTCTGTATTCCTGTATCTTTATAATTATAGGATGCTTTGACTTTAGCTTTTCAAGAACTTCTGCATTTGTTGAATATCCTGTTTTTGTTTTTTTCAAAGCTGGAAGCCCAAGTTTATCAAAAAGTATTTCTCCAAGTTGTTTCGGTGAATTTATATTGAAATCCTCATCTGCGAAGTCATGTATTATCTCTTCAAGAATTTCTATCTTTCTTCCTAGTTTTTCTCCAATGGCTTTAAGCTCTTCCGTATTGATCTTAAATCCGATTATTTCCATGGAAGCCATTATCTCTACAAGAGGTAATTCAATCTCATTGTACAGGATGTCCATATCGGCTTCCATAATCTGCTTTTCGATATCATCCTTGATATTCCATATGCCATACAATTGATTTGACAAAAATTCCTTTCTTTCCTCAATTTCAAGACCTGAAAAAACCTTCTTGTTTTTACCTGAGCCTAGGTAGTCTTTTTCATTTTTTATATCCCAATCTAAATATTCAAATACAAGTTTGTCGATAGCATATGAAGACTCCGATGGCTCTAATAGATATTTACCTATCATAGTATCAAACTTTACACCTTCTAGGCTTATTCCAAGCTTATCAAGAATAATTATTTCATCCTTAATGTCATGACTGAATTTTTCGATAGCCGGATTCTCAAGTAATTCCTTAATGGTTTTAATGGATTCTTCCAACTTATCTTCTAGGTATAATACTCTTTTATCATCAGTCATAATACCCATAGCTACAGGTTTTGAATAAAGCGCCCTGTCACCATCATATAAAATTTTCAATGCCATTGTCTTTGCAGAACTTATTTCCTTAAAAAGATTATTGCTGTCAATTTCCACAACATCAACTTTTTTCACTTCTGTTTTCTTCTCTTCAATATTATTCTTATCATTCACTGAGAAAAGAGACAGTTGCTTATCCTCTGATTTTATCCTGTTCATGAACTGCCTGAAGCCATACTCCTTGTACATCTCCATAAGCTTTTCGCTGTCTGCTTCCTTGTAAAGAAAGTCATCCATTGTACAGTCCATAGGAATTTCTGTTACTATAGTTGCAAGGTCCCTACTCATGTATGCCTGCATTTTTTCAGATTCCAGCTTATCCTTCAACTTTCCCTGTACCTCTTCCAGATTTTCATAGATTCCTTCAAGAGTCTTAAATTGGTGGATAAGCTTCATTCCTGTTTTTTGACCTACACCCTTGACTCCCGGTATATTGTCGGAGCTGTCCCCCATTAAAGCCTTGAGATCTATGAACTGTTCTGGAGTCATTCCATATTCCTCATCCATAAGTTCCCTGGTGTATTTAACGGTGTTTGTTACACCTTTTTTTGTAATCAATACATATGCATCCTCGTCAACAAGCTGAAGGTAGTCCCTGTCGCTTGTAACCATGTACACTTCCACTCCCTGGGCTGATGCAAACTTTGACAGCGTTCCAGCAACATCATCTGCCTCGTAGCCTTCTATTTCAATATGCTTGATTCCGTGAAGATCAAGAACATCCCTTATGAGTCCGAACTGCATCACAAGCTCGTCTGGAGCTTTGGCCCTTCCAGCTTTATATTCCTTGTATTTTTCATGTCTGAAAGTAGGTTTCTTTGGGTCAAAAGCCGTAACAATATAATCTGGCTTGTAATCGTCCAAAAGCTTGTACATCATGCTTAAAAATCCGTAAACTGCATTTGTATATATTCCTTTTTTGTTTTTCAATGGAGGCAGAGCATAAAAAGCCCTGAACAGTATACTATTTCCGTCTAATATTAAAAATCTTTTCTTCTCCATATATATCTCCTGTATTTGTTTTTGAATTCATTTTAACATATTTCACAAAGAAAAAGGCGGTATAACCGCCTTTTATTTCTTATTTTCTCATCTTTCTTGTTACCGCCATAACTATGAGATATATTATAAGCCCTGCAACGAGGAGTACTGCCAGCAACGGAATAAATCCGAATACAAATACTACAAAGCCTTCCAGTGCATCTATAAGATTATTTACTGTCCTTGTAAAGCTTTCTTTTGCTCTTTCCCAAAGATTATCCCCAACAGGCTTAATCTTGTCATTGTCGTATATTTCTCTTATTTCAATATGAATCGTTGACATTGATGACCTATAGTCTATATCGCTTAAATTCAATCTGTATCCATCTATCTGGTTTCTTACCCTTGTCAGCTCATTTTCTATCTGCATGATTTCAGGAATGTTTTCAGCCATGACTAAAAGTTCTCTCAGTCTTGTTTCCTGAGCTTCAAGGTTTACAACCTTGCTTTCAGTATCATAGTAGGATTTTGTCATGTCCGTTTCATTGGTTCTTTCACTTGTTACTTCAACAAGATCTCCCTCTTCAGTAATGAAGCCATATGCTTCATTAAACATTTCCTGAGGTACTCTTACAGTCATATATCCATTTTTAAGATTTATGTTTTCACCTTTTTCATAGTCATAGTAATAGTAGTTGTTTGAATAGGTTTCAAAAGCTTCTATATATCCACCGTAGAAATTGACTTTCCCCTTTATCTCTGATATGAAAAGGTCGTAGTCTTCTGTTTCAATGGAAACATAGCCGTTTTTAACTATCTTAAGCTCTCTATCCCTATATCCTTCATTTGAAGTAACTGCAACCTTGTCGTCATATTCTGCATTTCCTTCCCTTTCATCTGTAGTTGCATAATCACCATCATCATAGCTTTTAGCCATATTAGAGTCTGTAGCTCCGTATTCCATATCTGGTGCACGAGGTTCAGATGGTTCTTCAGCAAATTCCATGGAATATTCAGCGGGAGCACTGTCCAATGTTTCATTTTTCTGCATTCCCATTTTTCCACTGTTGAGTGCCACAGGAACCATCAGCACTATTATAAGGGCTGCCGCTATTGCAGACATTTTCCTTATTCCAAATCGCTTCTTTGTTTTCTTTTCCTCGGGCCTAGCTTCCTTCAACTTCATATGAAGGTTCTTGCAATAGCCTTCCGGCAATTCCTCCATAGGTATACTGTTAAGTTCTTTTACTATTCTTTTTATTTTATCAAGCTCATTCCTGCAGTCTTCACATTCCGATACATGATTTTCAAATTCAGTCTTTTCTTCTTCAGTCAGCTCATTGTCCAGGTAAAGTGAAATTTTCTGTCTGCATTCTTTGCAAATCATACAATCACCATCCAATTAATTATAATCTTTCATATTTTCTTCAAGTATTTCCTTTAACTTTTGTCGTCCCCTGCTTATCCTTGATTTAACAGTTCCTATATTACAGGTGAGAATCTTTGATATTTCGCTATAGCTGAAATCATTGATATCCCGCAATATTATTACCGTCTTGAAGTCATCGTCCAGTTTTTCTATTGCCCCCATAACTATTTCAGAAGTAAATTTCCTGTCAATAATCTTTTCAGGTGACGACTCCTTATCTTCCAATTCCATGTAGAATTCATCATATCCTGAATGAATGGGCTGGTCGACAGAAACAATGTTTTCCTTCTTTTTCCTTTTAAAATCAAGGCAGGAATTCACCACTATTCTGTACATCCATGTCTTGAAGGATGAATTCATATTGAACTTTTCAATATTTTTGAATACCTTAATCAAAGACTCCTGAGAAACATCTTCAGCATCCTCTTTGTTCCTTAAAAACTTTAAAGCAATATTGTATGCTATTTTCTTGTAATCCTTGATTAGAGTTTCGAAGGAGCCAATGTCCCCTTTTTGACTCATTTTTATCAAAAAAATCTCTGCTTCATTCAAAATATCCACCCCATTCTTTAATATAGACGATTATAATTAATTATTTGTTCCATAAAATTGATTTTTTTACAGTTACTCGTTATATAGCTTATTAAGAAAGAAAACTGCAAGTATACCCGGTCCCGTATGTGCAGCTATCGCACCACCCATATATTCAATTATATAGTCTTGGCACTCAGTTTCCCTTGTAATCTTTTCAATTAATAAATCCTTGGATTTCATATCGTTGCTGTGTCCTACAGCCACAGTCTGTTCACAAATATTATGGTTTCTTTCCTTTATAATATCAGACATCCTATTCAGGGCCTTTTTTCTTCCCCTTGTTTTTTCAAGAATTTCAAGCTTGCCATCCCTGATTTCCAGTATTGGCTTGATATTGAGCATTCCACCTATTATTGCGCTGGTCCTGCTGACCCTTCCTCCTTTAAATAGATACTCAATATTATCCACTGTGAATATATGCTCTCCGTGGTCCCTGTAGTGTTCTAGCATATCAATTATTTCTTCAATACCTCTGTTTGCATCAAGCATTTTAGCAGCTTCCAATACTGCCAATCCAAGCATTCCGCAGGTTAGCCTTGAATCAAATACTATTATCTCTCCTTTGGGATAATCCTTTAAAACATTTTCTCTAGCAACCACAGACGAATTAAAGGTACTTGATATACCTGATGAAAATCCTATATACAAGCATTTATCTCCCTTGGACAGGTGATTTCTGAAACTGTCTTCAAATATTTTTGGAGGAATCTGGGCTGTTTTGAAAAATGCACCCTCATCCATCATGCTATACATCTTTTCTGGCATAATGGAAACCTTGTCCCTATATTCCTTATCCTCATTATATATATATATCGGTATCATTTCTATTTTATATTTCTGAATTAATTCAACTTTCAAATCACAGGCTGAATCAGTTATTATTCTATACATGTACTAACCTCCCCAATTTAATCAATTATACTATAGCGAAAAACCATTTACAATAAGCCAAGCAGCTAATAACAATTATTTAATAATTTATTAACAATTTTATTTCATATTTAACACTCTTAATTTGAAATAAAAACTTCACAAAGTTATTGACATATGCCTAAAAAGTGCTATAATTAAGTTGTAAGGAACATATACCCAATAAAAGGAGGATTTAAAATGGCATATAGAGATGGAACTGGCCCAGAAGGAATGGGACCATTGACCGGAAGAGGTCTAGGTAATTGTCCAAAAGAAGGTGTTAATACAACATCTGCTGTTTATTACGGTGGAAACGGAATGGGAAGAAGAGGCGGAGGCAGAGGTCTTGCCAGAGGATGCAGACCTGGTTTCGGCAGAACATACTATCAAGCAGTAGACAGACAAGTTGATCTTAACGCTGAAAAGGAAATGCTCAAAAGAAGACTTGCTGAAATTGAAGGTCTAACAGAAAAAAACGAATAAATTTTGAAGGATGACTTGTCTCATCCTTCTTTTTCTAATATAATGGTATAGATAAATAGAGAGGTGATAGAATGCCAAGACCTAGAAAAAGAAGAAGAGTATGTGAAATGCCGGAAACAATATTATTCAAACCAGCAGGAAAACCCATAACTGAGACTGAAGTGATTGTTATAACCATAGATGAATATGAAGTTATCAGGTTAATTGATTTAGAAGGACTGAATCAGGAAGAATGTGCAGAAAGAATGGAAGTTGCCAGATCGACTATTCAGAGAATGTATGAAGAAGTTAAAAGAAAGCTTGCCGACAGTATAGTAAATGGGAAAGCCTTCAAAATTGAAGGTGGAGATTATAAACTATGCGATTTTGACAAAGCTGTCTGTACTACTCCATGCTGTATGGATAAAAACAGGAACAGGGCAGGTATGGGTAGAGGTGGCGCCAGAGGCGCTGGGCGAGTAAACGGAAGCGATAAATAAACCCACGAGAATATTGAAACTGAATAATTATAAGATTTCTTGTGATTATTAGAACAAAAAACTGATGTCCAGTGGACATCAGTTTTTTTCGTTATATAGCAT
>JAUVAG010000333.1 GCA_030591825.1 Dethiosulfatibacter sp. | reverse complement strand
ATAATGCTTCCAAAAGATATTACTTTCAATTCTCTATTCGAGAAAATGAAAAGCAAGGGTGTGCTTATTGGTGGTGGTTTCAACTTCCTCGAAAACAAAATTTTCAGGATTGGCCATATGGGCGAGAATAACAGCAATGAAAATCTCATTGAAGTTATGAAGGCACTTGATGAATCTTATGAAGAACTGGGAATAATTCTTGCTTCTTCACTTGAGAAAAATTTTGAAAAACAGATTTAAAAATAGTATTAATAAAATACAAACTAAAACAGACTCAAAAGACCGGTAGTTAACCGGCTTTGAGTCTGTTTTTTATTTATATCATAATGGATATTATATTTCTATACAATGCTTAGAGCATGTTCAATATCTTCAATAAGGTCTTCAACATCCTCAATACCTATGGATATACGTATCATATCAGGAGTGATACCTGAAAGTAATTGTTCCTTTTCCGAGAGCTGCTGGTGGGTGGTGCTGGCAGGATGAATTACTAATGATTTTGCATCAGCTACATTTGCAAGTAAAGAAAATATCTCAAGACTTTCTATGAATTTCTTTCCTGCATCAACTCCACCTTTTATTCCGAAGGTGAATATAGATCCTGCGCCCTTGGGAAGATATTTTTCAGCAAGGTCACTGTATTTATTGTCCTTTAGTCCTGGATAATTGACCCAAGTCACCTTTTCATGTCCATTCAGATAATTTGCTATCTTACTTGCATTTGATACATGTTTTTCAACCCTTAAAGAAAGTGTTTCAAGTCCTTGCAAAAACATAAATGAATTAAATGGACTTATTGCAGCGCCTGTATCTCTTAAAAGCTGCACCCTCATCTTTATTATATAAGCTAAAGGTCCTACTACATCAGTATATACTATACCATTGTAACTCTTGTCCGGTTCAGTCATTCCTGGAAATTTACCGCTTCCTACCCAGTCGAAATTGCCAGAATCTATAACAACTCCTCCGATAGATGTACCATGTCCACCAATAAACTTGGTTGCAGAATGAACAACTATGTCCGCACCATGCTCTATAGGTCTGCATAAGTATGGTGTGGCAAAGGTATTGTCAACAATAAGAGGGATTTTATGTTTATGGGCAATCTTTGCAACCTCTTCAATGTCTACGATATTAATGGTAGGGTTGCCGATTGTCTCTATATATATTGCCTTTGTTTTTTCATTAACGGCATTGTCAAAATTTTCCAGTTTATCCGGATTAACAAAAACAGTGTTTATTCCATATTTTGGCAAAGTAGCTGAAAAAAGATTGTATGTTCCACCGTAAAGGGTGCTGGCTGCAACTATTTCATCTCCTGCTCCGGCGATGTTCATGACTGCATATGTTATAGCTGCAGACCCTGAAGCTACTGCAAGGGCTCCAACTCCTCCCTCCAACATAGCCATCCGCTTTTCGAAAACATCAGTTGTTGGATTCATTATCCTTGTATAAATATTACCCATTTCCTTCAAGGCAAATAGATCTGCCGCATGGTCCGCATTGTTAAAAACATATGATGTAGTCTGATAAATGGGTACTGCTCTTGACCCTGTTGTTGGGTCCGGCTCTTGTCCACCGTGGACCTGCAAGGTATCAAATTTCAATTTCTTTTCATTCATGATTTTCCTCCGAATATTTATCTTTCCAAAAAAGGCTCCATTCCCTCAAAGTTAGGAATAGAGTCTTTCTTAATCTAGTCTTATTCTTATGTCTAGTCCTTAATTATTTCGTGTTCCAGAGACTCCTTGAACTCTTTGTAAAGTTCCTGGGCCTTTTCCTTAAACTCCTGAGGTATCTCCACATAACCCCATCCCATGGTCATTTCAAAAATTCCGTCATAGGCAAGGCTATGGGTTTCAATCAGGTCGTAACTTATGTTTTCCTCGTCAAGAATATTGGTGAAAATGTCCGCTTCAAACTTGTTTTCAATACTTAGTCTAATAGTATCCATCATCCATCCTCCAATTTGTCTGACTTGTATTTCCTTACTTATATTATACACCTTTCTAATATGATAAAACAACTCTGCCTCGTCATCCAGTACACAGCGGCCACATCGCGTTAGACGCGAAGCGGATAGTGTACAAGTGAATATTGCCAGCATGAAAAGTTATCCTTAACCGTAAAATACCAATGATTCAAGGTATTTAATCATCAAGAAAATCGATGAATGTCCTTGTTGCCGCTGAAATATATCTGTCTTTCTTCCATACCAGTCCTATATTGATATCTATGGGGTTTTCAAGGGGTATCGCCTTAATATCCTTCTCATGGTCCACTATTTCCCTAATAAGAAAAGCAGAACCTATACCACTTTTCACAAAGCTTTTAATTGTATCCAGCTGGTTGGAATAGTATATGATATTGGGTTTTATCTTGATTTTGTCGTATCTTTCCCTCACCACCTTGTTGTGGTAAAAACCTTCCTTCAACATTATTACTGGCTCATTTCCTATTTCATCCATTGATATTACATCCTTTTGGGACAGTTTATTTTCCTTATTTACACAAAACTGCACCTGAGTCTTGACTATGGGTTTGACTTCCGTTTCATCATAGGATTCAAGTATTATGAGGGCTGCATCGATTTCATCATTTTCAAGAAGCCTCTTAGTTTCAAGGGAACCATTTTCTACAGCCTTAAGCTCTATGCTTGGATGTTTTCTTCTAAATTCTATAAATATT
>JAUVAG010000101.1 GCA_030591825.1 Dethiosulfatibacter sp. | reverse complement strand
TTGATTCTACAAGTGCAAGTTCAGCTTCTGAATCAAATGGGAATTTGTTTATTGCTACTACTGCAGGTAGTCCGAATACCTGTGTAATGTTTTCAACATGCTTAAGTAGGTTTGGAAGTCCAGCTTCTAGTGCTTCAAGGTTTTCGTTGTTAAGGTCTGCCTTTGCTACTCCACCGTTGTGTTTAAGTGCTCTTACTGTTGCTACTATAATTACTGCATCAGGTGCAAATCCTGCCTGTCTGCATTTGATATCCAAGAATTTCTCTGCTCCAAGGTCTGCTCCGAATCCTGCTTCTGTTACTACATAGTCTGCAAAGTGTCTTGCCATTTTTGTAGCCATCAATGAGTTACATCCGTGTGCTATGTTTGCGAATGGTCCTCCGTGGATGAATGCAGGTGTTCCTTCAAGTGTCTGTACAAGGTTTGGCTTTAGTGCATCCTTAAGAAGTGCTGCCATCGCTCCCTGTGCATTCAGTTGTCCTGCTGTTACAGGCTCGCCTTTTCTGTCGTATGCTACTATTATCTTTGCAAGTTTTTCCTTAAGGTCAACTATGTCTGATGATAGACAGAATGCAGCCATTACTTCACTTGCTACCGTTATGTCGAATCCGTCTTCTCTTGGCACTCCGTTTCCTTTTCCGCCAAGTCCGTTTGTCATTTTTCTAAGCTGTCTGTCGTTCATGTCTACAGCTCTTCTCCAAGCGATTCTTCTTACATCTATATCAAGAATATTTCCCTGGTGGATGTGGTTGTCAAGCATTGCAGCCAAAAGATTGTTTGCTGCTCCTATTGCGTGAAGGTCTCCTGTGAAGTGAAGGTTTATGTCTTCCATTGGTACAACCTGAGCGTATCCGCCACCTGCTGCTCCACCTTTTACTCCGAATACAGGTCCCAGAGAAGGCTCTCTAAGTGCAACCATTGTGTTCTTTCCTAGTCTTGCAAGTGCGTCTGCAGTTCCTATTGTTGTTGTTGTCTTTCCTTCTCCTGCTGGTGTAGGGTTGATTGCTGTTACAAGGATCATCTTTGCTTCCTTGCTCTTTGATTTCTTAAGTACGTTGTAGTCAACCTTTGCCTTGTACTTTCCGTAAAGATCGATATCGTCCTCTGTAAACCCTATCTTCTTTGCTATATCTCTTATATCCTGCATTGTTGCTTCCTGTGCTATTTCTATATCACTCTTGAATGACATTCCTTACCTCCACCTTTGTTTTATTGTATGATGCAATACTTTTTAGAAGTATTGCTGTGAACATTGAAAATAACGGTATCAATATGTAGTTTGTGAATATCCTTCCCGGTAGAAATACCAGTACTCCTTTTCCAAACAATATTGATAAAAAGTATGTATTTAGAATTATTGATGTTATCAGCTGAGTGACACTTACTGTAAACAGTATCTTGTCCATCCTTATTCCTTCTACTTTTACGCTTGTTTTTATTGGTATGTATATGAATGCTGCTGTAAGTATTACAAAGAGCACAGGGAAAATCCAGCTGATCTGTTCTCCATTGTAAAGTATTGCTCCTTCTGCAAATGTCACAACTCCTCTTGTTATGAATACTCCGGCAAATCCCATTGCTATCAGTACTATGAATGCAGTGTTTAACATATTGTAGTTAATATCTCTTTTCATGTACTTGTAGATTAGTCCCGGTATGAATCCAACAAGGGCGCTTGTAAGGGTGAATCCTGGAAAGAATGCTCCTCCCGGCTTCACTACGAAGCAAATAATGTCTGATAGTGCACCTGTCAACAATCCCGCCAGCGGTCCACATATTATTCCGCTTAACATTATTGGTACCGATGTGAAGTTTATCCTCAGTGCAGGTAGTCCTGCCAGAGGTACATATACCTCTAAAACCAGCTTAAGCACCACGCTTAAAGCTATCATCAGCCCAACTTTTACCATTGTGTCCGTTTTCATTCTGTTCTTCTTGTCTTTTCTCATAAAAGCATTACTCATTTTTTCCTCCTTATGGGTAATGCTTCCACCAATACAATTTCTTGAGGCAATCCCACAAAGCAGCTATGCTGCACCACAAGCGATAGCTAGTGTTGTCAGCGTAGAAAGTTTTCTTTCATAGCATAACACCAGCGTTTCAAGGTGTCATGCATATTTTAACTTTGTTAAGCTTCAATAAAATTGCTTCATTGCAACAGCGGAAGCGACAAAATAACGCGGTCTTCCCTTCGTTCAAAAGCTACATCCCATCTTTTGACACTTGACGCATTTCATCTACTCTGTTTTCGATTTCATCCGATTATTCTTTGAAAAATTTTTTCCTAAAAAAATAACCGAGATGATTTACACCTCGATTATACCATATACCATACTACTAAACGTCGAAAATTTTATTTAATTTCACTTTTTTACATCTTTTATATACTATCTCCAAGAATTCCCTTTACCTGTTCAACATCCTTGTCCCCACGGCCGGAAAGGTTAACAATGATTATTTTTTCATCGTCTAATTCCTTTGCCAATTTCATAACATGGGCAACCGCATGAGCACTTTCCAATGCAGGTATAATTCCCTCGACCCTTGAAAGTTCAACAAATGCATCAAGAGCGTCCTTATCTGTAACAGATGTATATTCTCCTCTTCCCGTCTCACTGTAATGTGAATGCTCAGGTCCAACACCTGGATAGTCTAATCCTGCAGCTACTGAATATACCGGAAGTGGCTCTCCCGTTTCATCTTGAAGTGTAAGACATCTAAATCCGTGAATTACCCCAGGTGATCCCAATGTAATCGATGCTGCATGGTCTAGAGTATCCAGACCTCTGCCTGCAGGCTCAACACCTACTATTTTTACTTCCTTATCTTCAACAAAAGGATGGAAAAGACCAATTGCATTGGACCCACCACCTACACAAGCTACCAGATAGTCCGGAAGTCTTCCTTCCTGCTCAAGTATCTGCTTTCTTGCTTCTATTCCTATTATACTTTGGAATTCTCTTACCATTATTGGATATGGATGAGGACCAACTGCAGACCCAAGAAGATAATATGTATTATCTGCATTTTCTATAAAATCCATAAGTGCAGCATCAACTGCATCCTTTAGCGTTCTTGTTCCCATTGTAACCGGCACAACCTTTGCTCCCAGAAGCTTCATTCTGTAAACATTTAGCGCCTGTCTTTCAGTGTCTATTTCTCCCATATATATGATACATTCCATACCGAACATTGCACATACCGTAGCAGTTGCAACACCGTGCTGACCAGCTCCTGTTTCTGCAATTATTCTTTTCTTACCCATTCTCTTGGCTAAAAGAACCTGTCCGATTGTATTGTTTATCTTGTGTGCCCCAGTATGGTTCAAATCTTCTCTCTTTAAATAAATCTTTGCTCCGCCAAGCTTGTTTGTAAGCTTCTCAGCAAAATACAGTGGATTTGGCCTTCCGGTATATTGTCTATGGTAGTATGCAAGCTCTTCCTTGAATTCAGGCTCGTCAATATACTTGTAAAAATTTACCGCTACATCATCTAATACTGCCTTTAAGTTCTCCGGTACAAAAGTACCACCAAATTCTCCAAAAAATTCTTTTCTTTCCATTGTTTTTTCCTCCTAAATTTAAAGCGGCGAGATAAGATGTGCAAAAATCAAAAAGTCCTCTATCCATAATAATATGGATAGAGGACGAATAATCGCGGTGCCACCTCAGTTAATCTTATATAAGATTATCTCTTTCAGATACGGGAGTTTAACCGATATCCTATCTCTGTAACGGGAGAAACCCGGGCGATCCTACTAAACTTCAGATACCACTCATAAGTCCATTCAACTATTATCCAACTGTCGGATTCACACCTTCACCAACTCTCTTAGAATCTTCAAACAGTCTACTACTCTTACTCAACGCTTTATTGATTGATTTAAATTATATATAAATGTTACAGAAATGTCAAGATTAAATTTTCCCACGTAACTTTGAAACCAAAATTCACAAATTAAAATACTGAAGTTATCTGGTTCCAATCATTGGGGCTTATTTTTTCAATTTTTTATTCTTAATCACCTAATACGAGTGTTCCAAATGCAAAAGAAGAATTATTTATTTCACATCTGATTAATAGAAGATGTATAGCTTTTCCTTCAACTTTATATTCATCATAGCTCTCCAAATAATCATCTTTTTCAAAAACAAACTCTGCCTTTCCTCCTTCAACGGGAATTATTGCAATAGGCTCTACATCATAATCTGAAATAATATGACCTCTTTCGTCTACAATGTAATCATAAATTTCTATCTCAGCGGTTTCAAAATTTAATGCTTCAACTTCAATTTTTTTACCAAAACCAACTGTAGGAAGGTCAATAAATCTTTTTCCAACCATTACATCTTTTACACCTTGTTCAATATCTCTTTCTTCTTCATTCTTTATATTGAAATAGTAAATCGTATTTAATTCTTCTGAATTATATGAAATTTCTATCTGTGGCTCTTGATGCATGGTACTTTGACAAGATGATAAGATTAACAATGTTGTAAATAAGATAAGAGTAATAAATAGGTTTTTAAGACTTTTCATAATAATTCATCTCCTTAGGTATATTCTAATTGTTGCTATTTATTTCAAAAAACCATTGACAAATACAACTATCACTTTATCAACGATTTTGATAACTTATAGTACATATAACAGGCTCAGTTCAATCAATACTTCTCAATTCATGGGGATAAACAATAGCTCATATTCACCAAACAGGTACTGCTTATGAAAATTAATATATCAAAACAATAGAACCAACAGGAATATTATCATATATGTACTTTACAGTATCAACGGGCAATCTAATACATCCGTGACTTGCAGGTTCACCAATTTTTTCGGCTTCTTCAACAATTATATTCCCATCCTTATCAAAAGGTACGGAATGAAAAAGATAAATCCATCTGAAACCAACCCAGTATTTCAAACCCACTCCAAATCGTTCGATATAAGACCATTCTCCTCTTCTTCCATCTTCTATTTCAAAAATTCCTTTTGGAGTAAAGCTGTCCCACACTCCACTTGAGCCTAATGATTCTTTAACTAAATCTCCATTATTGTATATTTTCAATGTCTGGTCTTCATGAGTAAATATAAGGACATATTCACTGCTGTCCTTATTATATTCATGTGGAGGTGTTTCCTCAGTCCGTATGCTGATTGCTTCTGCGTAACCTTCCGAACCATCTTCAAGCTTTACTTTAAACCAACCAAAAGGAACTGTTTCCGTTAATTCTACTTCCTCATAATCCTTAAGTGTGTCTATAATATTGCCATTATAACTATTAGTATCATATATGTTTATTTGACCATCAGTTTCATTGGTATCCAATACCTGCCCCATATATATTTTGGATTCCTCAACTTCAACAACTTCAGAAGTTGAATCATCCTGATCTTCACCAATTTGATTTGTTGAAGCATCTTGACCTGTACCAATTTGACTTTCGGTAGAGATTTCTTCGTTATTTGGTGCGTCTTCCTTCAAAGCACATCCTGTTACCAATAATACAATTGCTAATAAAAGTATACATTTTCTGTTTTTCATTATGCTTTTTCTCCAATTATTTTTTAAAATTTCTCAAGCCTCGAACTGCTGCAGTATCATCATGAATATCGTCTTGCCACCCAGATTTAGAGTCTTCTGCCGAATCAAACCTTCGTATGTAAGGTTTGATATCAAGCAATGGTGTTCCATCCAATATATCAAC
>JAUVAG010000159.1 GCA_030591825.1 Dethiosulfatibacter sp. | reverse complement strand
GGTTGATCCTCATTCCTTCAATTGCATAGGCCAATCTAATGGTGGTGTGAAACAGACCAGAGGACATTCCAAGAATATATTTGTTAAGTATTTCAGATACAACCTCGTTAATGTCCCTCTTTTCAGTTTCTCTCCTTATGATTTCGAGACAAGCTTCATATAGCTCCCTTTTTCCCAAGCATTCATCCATGGATTCAACAGATTCAAAGTCTTTTTTCGCCAAATCTATCTGTACTCCATTAAGATATCTTTCAGTAAATTCAGAAACAAAATCCACATCACCAGTCATGCTATACATTGCATATTGGGCCATTGGAAGATGATTGACCAATCCGCTCATATAAGGTCTATAGAGTTCTCCATTCTTGTTTATTATCTCTGCAATATCCATTTCATCTCTCCTCTATACTATTCTTGGAAATTCAAGTTTCAATTTAATACAGTTTTTTTATTCTTCATCAAACCCATCCTTCTCTTCTTAACAATATCATCCAAACATTGTCTATATATTTGAGAAATTTTCTACTCTTTTGATACTATTTATAGTTCATTGATGGAGCGATTCTCTTTCAACATGCTTACCATTTTTTCAATTCGCCTGTATTTGGTTTCATCTTTTTTGGCCCTGCTTATCCAATCCAGATATCGTCTTTTATGGGATACTGAAAGTTCTTTGAATTTCAACAAAACGATTTCATCCCTGGTGAGGATATCCAAAACATAGTCAGGCGTTTCTATTACTCTGCTCTTTTCTCCTTCTTCTTTCTTGATAAGCATATCCAGGTTTTCTATCAATTCCATATCAAAATATTTAAGTCCCTCTTCGGTCATTAGATTATTTTCAATGAGTTCTTTCATACGTTTAATATTGCTTATTGACCAGTTGCTGTTCTTCTTTCTCGGTGAAAACCGCTGTATGTACTTGTTCTCATCATAACTTCTTTTGGTAGAATCTATCCATCCATGGCAAAGAGCCGCTTTAACTGAATCTTCATAGGTGATTCCTTTTCGAGAGGAATTTTTTTTATATATAAACAAGTTTGCCTCAGCTTTGTCTTGGTGATTTAAATCCAACCAGTCATAGAATGATTGAAAATCCATAAATGTATAATAATCAGGCATGTTTAAACTCTCCTTCCTTGGAATCATTTCATACTATCACAATATCACAAATATGCATGTATTTCTATGGGTAATAATCAAAAAAAATCAGACATCTGTCTGATTCCTTTTGATACAATTTCCACTTTTAATAATGAGGAGACTTGTCATGAGTTACCTTGTCCGCCTGGGTTATGATGTCAAGATGAAATTTTTCCACTCTTATTATCATTTTTAATCTGTTCTTTATTTATATCCATCCATCCATAGATCTGCATTTTTTATACCTAGCTTCTGTGGATTGAAATATGGCTTCTTACCAGCTTTTACCTGGCTCATATAATCATTGTATATCTTAATTACTTCATTTGACATGAAAATGAGTACAATTGCATTAACCCATACCAAAAGACCTAGAGCAACTTCACTTACTGCCCAAGCAGTTCCTGCTGTAACTGTTGACCATACTAAAATCATAATAGGCATAACAATTCGCAAAATCCAAATAGCCATAGTTCGTTCCTTGGTATCTTCACCTCTGAATAAATATGCCAGAGCCGATTCACCTTCATAATAGTAAGCAATCGTTGTAGAGAAGGCAAAGAATAACAGACAGAAAGCAACAACTATTCCTCCTATATTTGGCATTACAGTATTACAAGCTTCCTGCACCCAAACAATTCCTGCTGTTCCTGTCGCCGCCTGATCTGCCATAAGAGAAGATCCTTGGCCAATATGCATGAACGTACCGCTCTTATCAAGAACATTGAAACAATCCGTTATGAGAATCATACTTCCAGTACATAAACAAACCGCTACATCAATATAAACAGAGAATGCATTAACTAAGCCCTGCTCTGCTGGATGTGGACTCTCTGCTGCTGCTGCCGACGGAACACTCTCACCCATACCCGCACCACTGGAATTTACAGCTCTCTTCACACCAAATACAACAGCGCTACCGAAGAGTCCTCCAAATATTGCATTTTTACTAAAGGCACTAGTGATAATCACTGATAAAGTACCAGGAATCTCTCTGAAATTTGCAATCAAAATGATGGCTGTCAATACAAAATAGATAAGTGTCATGATTGGAACAATGATAGTTGAAAATTTTGCAATTCTACGTATACCACCTGCAATTACCATGAACAAAAGAATTCCTACTACAGCCCCTGTAATAACAGGGTTAATACCCATACTATTCTCGAATGCCATTGCGATATTATTTGCACCAGGACCTACGACAAAAACCGGTATTGCTATCAAGGAAAGCAATGCATAGAAAATAGCTACAGGCTTCCATCCCAAACCACTTTCAATGTAGTTATATGAACCACCACGATATTGTCCATCCTGACGTACCTTGTATACCTGACCCAAGCTATTCTCTGCATATGCAATAGCAGAAGTCAGAAGAGAAGTAGCAAGCATCCAAAACAAGGCACCCGGACCACCGTACATAATTGCAACTGCAACTCCACCAACATTACCTACTGCGACACGATAAGCTGCTACTGTACAAAATGTCTGTAAAGGTGAAATTCCTTCCGCAGAGCTTTCTCCGGAGAATAGTAACTTAAACTGCAATTTCCAGTTTCTTAATGTACCAAATTTCATTCGAATACAATAATAAATACTGGCACCTAAAATAAGTAAGATTACTGGTAATGCCCAGATAGCGCTATTTAAACTATTGACTAAATTAACAAAATTCATATTTTTTCTCCCTTTCATACGTTGTGATATATAGATTATATCCTTTCTTATTATTGTTTTATAATATAACAATAATATTTTTCGCAATATTATACAATCAAATTTTATAACAAACTCTAATTTTCAAAGATAATTTATCTATTTCTAACTCCAACATTCAACTCATTCCTCAGATAATCAATGCTTTCGATACAAGCCTGAATTTCCTTTTCACGGGCAACTTCAATAGTATCCTTACCAATTGGCCACTCGATTTCGAAAGTAATTCGATCCATAGGTGAATTATCCTTAAATGTCTGTAAAACTTTAGCACAGTCGATATCGCCCTTTCCAATAGCCACACCAAGAGAATGTGTTCCGTCTGCATCTACTACCAATTCATTATCACAGAAATGACAGCTAAAAGCGTAAGGAGCCAATTTATTCACTGCTTCTTCCGGACTTTCCAGTACAATCAAAGAATTGATGGTATCAACACAAGCACCCACCATTGGATGGTTAAGCTGTTTGATTAACCAGATTACTTCATCAGAATAGGTATCACAATGGTTTTCAATTGCAAGTTTAATTCCAAGTTCTTCCATCAAAGGAATATTTGCCTTAAATTCATTGTAGCGATTGCTTAGCTGAGTCATAACATCCGGATGTAAACAAGTACCATATAGTGGTCTTGGACGTTTAATATCAAGACTGTACTTAACCAAATCTGCACCAATTGCCTTAGCAGTAAGAAAAGCATCCTTCACAGTCGAGTTGACACGAGGATCGCAAGGAGCATCAAAAGAAACATTGTATTCCAAATACAGGTCATGAGCTTCAGCTGCAGCTTTCACCTTTGCCAACTGTTCAGGTTCGCGGCTTTCCAGGTCAACATTTGTTACATGCAAGCCATCCAGATCCCACTCAACAGCTAAATCCATAAGCTTCATTAAGTCTATATCCTTATTAAAAGCATGATCATCCTGGAAGCCCCAGCTCTCTCCAAGTCCACTAAGATGAAGGGTATAAGTGTGCATACCCAACTTCATTTGTTTATCTTTATTTTTTATCATTGTCATTGTAAACTCTCCTCTGGTATAATAAATTTATAGTACTGCGCCCTCTTTCATCCACTTCTTCTCAAGTTCAAGAATGGCATTCTTCTTATCCTTATCAAGTTCTGGAACCTGGTGGTTTTCAATAATATCAATTGCCTTTTCGTTAAGCTTTTGAGTTATAGTCTTGTCTACAGTTTTCGCAGTTGATCTGTCAAATAACGTTGGCTGCCAGAAGTTTCTAAAATGCTTCAATGTATGCTCTTCAGCAAGGAAGCTTCCTGATGTCATTGCCTGGTCTATTACGTCCAATGCAAGAGTTTCTTCGTTAACTTCTACGCCTTCCATAATCTTTCTAACCATTGATATCTGCTCATTTGCAAGTATTAGTATCTCTGGACAAGTTACTGTTGCCTGATCCATAAGTCCTGTATCATGTACAAGGTTCTGTCCACTTAATGCAGCCATCAAGTATCCCATTGTCATCTCTGTCGCAGCCTGTTGGTCTAGAGTCTTGGCATCTAAAGGCCCTGCTGTTCCCCATACAGGTATTTCGTAGTAATGAAGAATGTCTGTAAGTGCTGCAATCTGAAGATAAGTTTCAGGAGCTCCATAGCAGAATCTTGTT
>JAUVAG010000257.1 GCA_030591825.1 Dethiosulfatibacter sp. | reverse complement strand
GCCATAAGAAATGGAATAGCTGAAAAGGATGCAAATGAAATATTCGACCTTATGATAGACTTTGCAAACTATGCTTTCAATAAATCCCATTCAGCGGCATATTCGGCTCTTGCCTACCAGACTGCATGGCTTAAGAACTATTATCCCGTTGAGTTTATGGCTGCACAGATATCATCCATTATGAACAGTGCTGGTTCCGTTTCTATATATATAAGGGAATGCAGAAGGCTGGGAATAGAGGTTCTTCCTCCGGATATAAACGAGAGCGAATCAAAGTTTATTGTAAAAGATGGAAAAATCAGATTTGGTTTGGCTGCCGTTAAGAATGTGGGAGCAGGTGCAATAGACGAGATTGTAAAGGAAAGAGATTTAAAGGGAAGTTTCAACGATTTCACCGAATTTTGTCAGCGTGTCGACAGCAATGTAATGAATAAGAGACAGATGGAATCATTAATAAAATGTGGTGCATTCGATTCCTTGAACATAAGAAGATCCCAGCTAATAGCAGTATATGAAAATATAATTGACAATATTCATAAGTCTAGAAGAAACAAGGTTGAGGGACAGATTTCACTTTTTGAATCTGGAGATATGAAGCAGAACATGAATAGTTTTTCCATGCCTAATTTAAAGGAGTTTGACGAAAAGACCAAGTTGGCAATGGAAAAGGAAATGCTTGGAATCTATATAAGTGGCCATCCCCTCAATGAGTTTGAGAAGGAATACAACAGGATGGTAAGTCTTACATCAGCCCATATTATGGAATTTATGGATGAAGATTCCGTAGACAACAAGCTAATCTTTGACGGTTCAAAGGTTACAGTTGGAGGAATTATCATTAGAAAGCAAAATAAGATTACAAAAAACAACAACCTTATGTGTTTTTTGACTTTGGAGGATTTCTATGGAGAAATAGAGGTAATAGTTTTTCCGAAGATACTGGAAAAATACAAGAATATAATAAATGAAGACAATATGGTTCTTGTAGGAGGACGACTCAGCTTTAATGAGGATGAGATTCCAAAGCTTATTGCTGAGAAATTCACGGTGTTGAATAAGGAATGCAAGGGCACTCTCTATCTTAGAATAGGGAAAAAAACAAATCCCGGGGATGCCAAAAAAGGCATTGTGGATATTGTGAAGAAGTACAGGGGTATGAATAATATTGTTATACATTTGGAACAAAAAAAAGAGAACTTCAGACTTTCCGACGACTACAATGTAGACTGTATGAACAGGCTTATGTTGGTGGAGTTGAAGAATCTTCTGGGAGAGTCAAATGTAGTTGTCAGGTAATATAAGAAATAAATCTTCAATGAACCGGGATTATATTATATAATATAGTTAGGTGATTGAAGATTTTTTGTTTACAAAAGACTTAATTATGATATAATAGCGGTAGGGACGAAATCTGCACATGTGGGACGAAATGAATCCCTGAGGAGGAATTTTATGAGAAGAATAGGTGTACTGACAAGTGGAGGAGATGCTCCGGGAATGAACGCGGCAATTAGAGCCGTAGTTAGATATGCAATTTATAGAAATATTGATGTTATTGGCATAAACAAGGGTTACAAGGGACTTATAGAAAACGATATGTGTGATATGAATCTTTCATCTGTTGCAGATATAATCCATAGAGGCGGAACTATACTTGGAACTGACAGATGTGAAGAGTTCAAGACTGACGAGGGGTTTGCAAAGGCTCTTGACAATATTAAATACAGGGATATAAAAGGACTTATTGTAATCGGTGGAGACGGTAGCTTTCTGGGGGCAAGAAAGCTTAGCCAGGCAGGAATTCCAACAATAGGCATTCCGGGAACAATAGACAATGACCTTGCATATACGGAATATACACTTGGTTTTAATACTGCAATGAACACAATACTTGATGCCGTAGGTAAAATCAGGGATAATTCATCATCACATGAAAGAACAAATATTATAGAAGTTATGGGGAGACATTGTGGAGATCTTGCACTATATTCGGGCTTGGCAGGTGGAGCTGAAGTTGTAGTAATACCTGAAGCACCCATTGATATAGATACAATATGTGAAACAATAATGCGTGGAAATACCAGAGGTAAAAAGCACAGTATTATTATGCTGTCTGAAGGTTCAGGCAATGCCTACGGACTTAAGGATGAAATCACTAAGAGGATAAAAGTCAACATCAGGTGTACGGTTCTTGGTTATATACAGAGAGGCGGTACCCCTTCAGCCTATGACAGACTGCTTGGGAGCAAGATGGGAGCCAAGGGTGTAGAACTTCTTGTTGACGGAATAAGCAATGTTGTTCTGGGAACAAAAGATGGTAAACTGTTTCATCAAGATATCGAAGAAGCTTTGAAAATAGAAAAACAATTTGACTATGAAACATATGAATTGACAAAAATATTGTCAATATAAACGGAGGAATCATGAGAAAAACCAAAATTGTATGTACAATTGGTCCTGCATCACAGGACAAGGAAACACTGTCTCAAATGATCAAAACAGGCATGAATGTTGCCAGAATGAATTTTTCACACGGAAACCATGAAGAGCATCTTGAGAGATTTAACATGGTTAAGGAGATAAGGGAAGAGCTTAACCAGCCCATAGCAATAATGCTTGATACAAAGGGTCCTGAAATAAGAACAAGAGAATTCGAAAAGGGATTCGTAGAGATGGAAATAGGACAGAAGGTCATCATTACAGCGAGAAATGTAATGGGAAAAGACGGTCTATGCAGCGTTACCTATGATAATATTGCAAAGGATGTCAAGGTGAACGATAATATACTCATTGACGACGGTCTTATAGGACTTACGGTTACTGAAATAGTAAATGATACGGATATAGAATGTGTTGTAAACAATGCGGGTACGGTGAAGAACAAAAAAGGTGTAAACATACCTAATGTGGATATAACATTACCAGCACTTACTAAGAAGGATATTGACGATATTGAATTTGGAATTAAAAATGATATAGATTTTATTGCTGCCTCCTTCATAAGAAAGGCAAACGACGTAATAGAAATCAGAAAGATTCTTGAAAGAAACAATGCTGAGCATATACAGATAATTTCAAAAATTGAAAACCGTGAAGGTGTAAACAACATAGATGGCATCATCAAGGTTTCTGATGGAATAATGGTTGCGAGGGGAGACCTTGGAGTAGAAATACCGGCAGAAGAAGTGCCTCTTGTTCAAAAAATGCTTATAGAGAAGTGTAACATTGCTGGAAAGCCTGTAATTACTGCGACGCAGATGCTCGATTCTATGATGAGAAATCCAAGACCTACAAGAGCAGCGGTTTCAGACGTTGCAACTGCAATATTTGAAGGTTCTGATGCAATAATGCTTTCGGGAGAGACTGCAGCTGGAAAATATCCTGTAAGGTCGGTAAAGACAATGGTGGACATTGCCATGAAAATTGAAGGTTC
>JAUVAG010000221.1 GCA_030591825.1 Dethiosulfatibacter sp. | reverse complement strand
GATTCATATCTGCTGCATACTATCCCTTTCAAAGGGCAATAAGTCTTGCAAGATATGATGATGAAAGAAGAGTAATATCCAGTGCTGTGGAAGATATAGAATTCTTCCAGCACAAGCTCAATTAGAGGTGGTCACATGTCCTTTTCATCAATAGCAAAAAACGAAATATGTAGAAAAAACATTGAAAAGAACTGCTGTGCCTTGAGTGAGCTGTCCGCACTCATAAGAACTACCGGTTCCATCTCACTTAAAGGAAGACGAAATATTTCCATAGATTTTTCAACGGAAAATGCCGCAATCGCAAGACGTATATATTCCCTTCTAAAAATACTCTACAACGCGCCTGCAGATGTGGAATCAAGAAAAACCAATCGTCTAAAGAGAGGAAACAGCTACAGAATCAAGTTTCACGGAGATGCAAAGACACTGTTGAAGGATACCCTTGTAATTACAGACGAGGAGTTCAATCTACTAAAGCTCAACAACGGTATTCCCTTCAGTTTACTGGAAGATGGTTGCTGTAAAAGATCCTATATCAGAGGTGTTTTCCTGGGGTGCGGTTCCATCTCGGATCCCGAGAAAAACTATCACCTTGAATTTGTCAACAACAATGAAAATCACGCCCGTGATTTCTCTAAACTGTTGACTTACTATGGACTTACCGCTAGAATAGTAAATAGAAAGAATTATTTTGTTAACTATATTAAAGAAAGCGAGCAGATTGTTGATTTGTTGAATATTATTGGAGCATACAATTCTCTGTTGAAAATAGAAAATATTCGAGTAGTAAAAGGGGTAAGAAACAGCGTTAACAGAATAATAAACTGTGAAACGGCAAATCTTACCAAAACAGTAGATGCATCTGTAAGGCAATTGAGCAGCATCAGAAGAATAAGAGATACAATAGGTTTGGAAAAGCTTCCTTTACCATTACAGGAGCTGGCACAAACAAGACTGGATAATCCTGAAGCAAGTCTTAAGGAACTTGGCGAACTAATGACTCCCTTTATAGGAAAATCCGGAGTAAACCACAGATTAAGAAAAATAGAAAATATAGCTGAAAATTTATCAGAAGAAAAGGAGTAAGAAATGACAAGCCAAAAATACGTAATCAAAAACACAATCGGTCTTCACGCCAGACCTGCAGCATTATTCGTTAAAAAAGCTGCCGAATTCGAATCAAAGATAAAGGTAGTAAAAGAAGACAAAGAAGCCGATGCAAAAAGCATAATCAGCATAATGGCTCTCGGAGCTGTTAAGGGTGCTGAAATCGTTATCAATGCCAATGGTGATGACTCGGATTCTGCAGTAGCCGCACTTGTTGAACTGCTTGATTCTTTTGCTGAATAGAGAACAATAAAGCAGCTTTGCTGCGTTAAATGCACAAGTATTTATTAAGAGGCAAAAGAAAGTTTCCTTAACCGCATAACACCAACGCTTCAAGGGGTTATGCATATTTTAACTTTCTTAAGCTATAAAAAAGGGCATCCGCCCCTAAATTTACAACCGTTCCTTTTGGTATAGTTGTATTTTATAGATTTGACAATATGACACTGGAGATTTTCTCTGCATTGTGTCTAATATAGTTCTTTTCAATATCAAGAAAATTATCCTTAATTATCTTGATATTTTTCTTTTCCAGATAGTCTTCCTGTTCTCTATTCAACAAAACTTGTTCGGAATTCTTGTCCGAATATATTTTTTTTGTTTCCTTTTCAACAATTCCATCATTGACAAGTACACAATCAACAAAATCCTCCATGGAATGACGCCATATGGCGTCTATATGATCCCTTACATTGTATCCATCAGTTTCACCAGGTTGTGTCATAAGATTGCAAATATAGAATGTCCTAGCCCTGGAATTTTTAATGGCATTTGCTATATCTTCAACAAGCATATTTGGTATAACGCTTGTATAAAGGCTTCCAGGTCCAAGTATTACTGCATCTGCATCTTCTATATATTTCAAAGTATCTTCAAGAGGTTTGCACCTTTCAGGCACTAAGCTGATGTTTTTAATTCTATCCCCTTTTTTTCTTACATATTCTGGAATTGAAGATTCTCCGAAGATATGTTCTCCACTATATAGCTCCGCCACCAAATTCGTATCTTCAAGAGTCATTGGAAGAACTCTTCCTGTAAGATTGAATATGTCCCCCATTTCCTGCAAAGCGAATTCAAAATTCCCGTAAATTTCATTTATGGCAGCTATAAAAAGATTACCAAAGCTCTGTCCTTTCAGATATCCCTTGCTGAACCTGTGCTGCATTAACTTCTCCATTATAGGAGGCGTGTCAGCCAGTGAAATTATGCAGTTTCTGATATCTCCAGGTGGAAGCATTCCAAGGTCCTCCCTGAGAACTCCAGATCCTCCGCCATTGTCTGCAACGGTAACAACAGCAGTTATATTGTTCGTATATTTTTTCAATCCCTTAAGTATTATTGAAAGACCAGTCCCTCCTCCGAAGATGACAACTTTCTTATAATACTTTATATTTTCATCTAGCAACAGTCTCCTCCTACATCACCAAACCTTACCATAGATTCACGCTCTCTTACTATTTCTTCGGATGTTTTAAATCCTATGGCTTCTGCAAGCTTTCTGCTTTTTTCCGTAGGAATGAAATATACCTTTTCAGCCCCCGAATCTATGGCTCTTCTTATCATAAGTCTTACTGACAGATCTTCAAGAGTAATATTTTCAATTCCCTCTTCTGCAGCCACACCAGTAATTACAAATTTCCCATCTATTCCCTCCATTCTTGCAAGGCATGAAGGATTCTTTCCATCATATACTATTAAATCATAAATTAATATATTATTGTAATCAGAACTATTGAAATCCTTTGAAAACTTTTTTCTTAGTCTTAGTAAATCTTCGTTTGTTTCATTATATGAAAACCATTTGTTAAATATCATTTTTACCTCCAAAATCACTTGATTATTTTATTAGAATATGATATATTTAGTTATACCGTTATTTTTTTAACAAAGTCTGAACTCAAGGAGCAATCTGAGAGTAAGGAATAAACTTGTTAAAGTTATTGCCTCAACGTTAATAATTTTAACATATAAATCATTTTACTTCCATAGAAAGAATGATTGAACTTATTCCTTGCTTGTACACAGGCAAGGTTTTTTTTATAGCTTAAGAACCGCTATGGTCACATGAAGCGTGACTTGGATAACGCAGCGGAGCTGCTTTCTTGTAACTCAGAAAATTTTAAGGAGATCTATATGAAAAGAATCGGAGTAGTAGGAATAGTCATCGAAGACACAGGAAGTGTTTCAAAGGTTAACGAAATACTTCACAACCATGGCCATATTATTGTAGGCAGAATGGGTATCCCCTACAAAACCAAGAATATCAACGTCATTTCAATCATCGTTGATGGAACAACCGATGATATTGGAAGCCTCACCGGAAAGCTTGGAACCGTTTCAGGAATAACTGTAAAAAGTGCATTAACTAAAAAAAATTTTCATGACAATTAGGAGGTCAGAATGAAGAGAATTATTTCATTATTATTAGTAACATTGTTGATTATAGGATCAATGGCAGGATGTACAGGAAACCAGGAAACTGCACCAGAAGTTCCTATGGAAAATGAAGAAGCAGAGGGAGATCAAACTCCGGAAGAACCTGTTGTAACCCAGAACGTAACGATAGCAGGCCTGAAAGGACCTACATCAATGGGAATGATTAAGCTTTTTGAAGAAAAGG
>JAUVAG010000264.1 GCA_030591825.1 Dethiosulfatibacter sp. | reverse complement strand
TAGTCTAAGAAAGTTAAAAATGCGTAATCCCTTGAAGCGTTGGTATTACGCCGTTAAGGAAACTTTCTGCGACCTCTTAATATCCGTTATGGTCACATGAAGCGTGACCCGGATAACGCAGCGAATCTGCTTTCTTGAGCTCTTTTAGACAATAAAAAACGAGACATTTACATGTCTCGTTTTTTATTGTCGAGTTTTAGCTTATTGCAAAGGTGAGTTCGCCTTCTGCGGCAATCTCATCGCCCACATATGCTACGGCACTCCCTACGCCTAAAGGTCCCTTAGAACGGGTTATTTCGACGTCTAGTCTCAAAGTATCTCCGGGAACGACCTTCCTTTTGAATCTCATTTTCTTGATTCCGCCGAAATATACCGTTTTGCCCTTGTTTTTTTCAAGAGACAGCATTGCAAAAGCACCTGTTTGAGCCAAGGCCTCAACTATGAGTACTCCTGGCATTACATGGTTTCCAGGGAAATGACCCTGGAAGAAATATTCATTTACAGTGACATTCTTTATTGCTACAGCCTTTTTGCCTTCTTCCATTTCTACGACTCTATCGATGAGTAGGAATGGGTATCTGTGGGGAAGTACTTTTTCAATATCATTACTATTGTACATGATTAACCTCTTTTGAAAAGCAGTGACGCATTGTGTCCACCAAAACCAAGAGAGTTTGAAATAGCATATTCAACATCGGCATCTCTTCCTACATTTGGAACTATATCAAGATCGCATTCTGGATCAGGAACCTTATAGTTTATAGTTGCAGGAATGAAACCATCTTTTATAGCCATGATTGTAATAATGGCTTCTATTGCTCCTGCACCACCGATCAAGTGACCAGTCATTGCCTTGGTAGAACTGAAAGGTACATTTTTTGCGTAATCTCCAAATACATTCTTTACTGCCACAGTTTCAAATTTGTCATTGTATGGAGTAGAAGTGCCGTGAGCATTGATATATGCAACTTTTTCTTTCTCAATGCCAGCATCTTCAATTGCTTCATTCATTGCTCCTGCAGCTCCTTTTCCTTCTGGATCAGGGCTAGTCATATGGTGTGCGTCACATGTAGCACCATAACCTGCCATTTCTGCATATATCCTTGCGCCTCTAGCTACAGCGTGATCATAGTCTTCCATAATAAGCATTCCAGCACCTTCACCCATTACAAAACCGGATCTTTCCTTGTCAAAAGGTATTGAAGCTCTGTTTTTGTCGGTGGATGTACTTAATGCAGTCATTGAAGAGAATCCAGCTATAGTGGCTGGAGTTACAGAAGCTTCAGAACCACCTGCAATCATAATGTCACAAACACCGGATTGAATTTTTTTATAAGATTCTCCAATTGCATTTGAACCTGATGCACAGGCAGATACAACTGAAAGGTTTACACCTTTTGCTTCAAATCTTATAGCTACAAGACCAGAGGCCATGTTTGAAATTATCATAGGGATAAAGAAAGGGGATACCTTGCTTGGTCCTTTGTTGTGAAGCTTTGCAATTTCTCTTTCAATAGTATTGATTCCACCAACACCACTACCGATAATTACACCGAGTTTTTTGTTGTTGATTTTTTCAAGCTCAAGGCCTGAGTCATCGATGGCCATTTGAGAAGCTCCTATTGCGAATTGACAAAATCTATCCATTCGCTTTGCTTCTTTTTTATCCATAAAGTCCTTAGGATCAAAGTCCTTTACTTCTGCTGCCATCTTTACTGTGAAGTCTGTAGTGTCAAATGCAGTTATTTCATCTATACCACATTTTCCTTCTTTTACAGAACTCCAAAATTTTTCTATTCCGCTACCTATTGGAGATATTACTCCCATACCAGTTATAACTACTCTTCTACTCATGTTTTTCCTCCTACATGTGTAATCCGCCGTCAACGGAGATTACTTGACCTGTAATATATGAAGCTTTTTCAGATGCTAGAAATTCAACTAGATCAGCAATATCTTCTGGATTACCAAGTCTTTTCAATGGTATATTTTTTACTATTTCCTGTTTAGCATCATCAGTCATAGCATCTGTCATTTTAGTTTGAATGAATCCCGGTGCAATAGCATTGCAAGTGATTTTTTTTCTAGCCAGTTCTTTAGCTGTAGACTTGGTCATGCCAATTATTCCTGCTTTTGATGCAGCATAGTTGACCTGTCCAATATTTCCAATCAAACCAATTACAGACGAAATGTTTATTATTCTGCCCGATTTTTGCTTTATCATTTTTTTGCATACATGTTTAATGCAGTTGAATGTACCGCTTAAGTTTATATTTATGACATCATTGAAATCGTCCGCAGACATCATTGTAAGGATCTTATCCCTTGTGATGCCGGCATTGTTGACAAGGACGTCAATTGTGCCAAAGTTGTTTATTGCATCTTTCATCAATGCTTCAGCTTCATCGAATTTTGAGATATCTGCCTGGAATATTCTGGTTTCAACTTCCTCGTTTTCAAATGTTTCTACAAGAGCCTTCAAACTTTCACTGTTGCTGTTGTAGTTCAATACAAGGTTGTATCCAAGAATGTTCATTCTTTTTGCAATGGAGCTTCCAATTCCACCTGAAGCACCAGTTATTACAGCGGTCTTATTTAGATTCATATTAAGCCTCCAGTTTAGACAGGGCTTTTTCCAGAGATGCAATATCTTCAACATTCATGAAGTTTAATTTCCTGTCAATCTTTTTCACAAACCCGCAAAGGCTTTTTCCAGGTCCGATTTCAACGAATGTATCTATACCCATGTCAATCATTTTTCTTATGCTATCTTCCCACATTACTGATGAAGAAACCTGATTCTTAAGATTTGAAAGATACTTATCAGTTTTTTCAACAATCTGGGCATCCACATTTGCTATTACTGGTATGGAAGCTTCATTAAAGTTGATTTTCTTAAGCTCCACTTCAAGCTTTTCAGCAGCAGGGGAGAGCATTGATGTGTGGAAAGGAGCGCTTACAGGAAGTAAAATCGCCTTTTTTGCGCCATATTCCTTTGCAGCTTCGACTGCTTTTTCAACTGCTTCGCTTGCTCCGCCTATTACAATCTGACCAGGACAGTTGAAATTTGCAGCTTCAAGTACTCCGTAGCTCCCGAAATCTTCGCAAAGCTTAAGTACATTTTCCCTGTCCATGCCTATTAGAGCGGCCATCTTGCCTTGTCCCGCTGGAACAGCTTCTTGCATGTAGGCACCTCTTTTTTCAACTACCTTAACAGCATCCTTGAAATCCAGTACGCCTGAACAAACAAGTGCGGCATATTCTCCAAGACTGAGTCCAGCAGTAATTTCAGGTTTTATACCTTTGTTTTCTAATATTTTCAAAGCTGCG
>JAUVAG010000298.1 GCA_030591825.1 Dethiosulfatibacter sp. | reverse complement strand
ATCGACAAAAGCCCTTCACTTGGAGCTCCGCCACCCATAAATACAAGCGCACCCCATGTAATGACATAAAGACCTCCAACGGCAAGCATTGGAATCTTTCTGGAACGAATCTTGTCAGATATTGTTCCCACGAAAACAGAACCAACAGCCGCACCGACTATGGATGGAATTAAATAATTGGTTGCAACCACCATTGATTTTCCATAAACATCCATAATAAAAGACGTACCATAATATCCGGTAATAACTACATATGAACCATAAAAGGCTGCATACATTAAAAACAAAGGCCAGGTTCTAGGATTCACAAAGACTTTTACAACACCTTTTAGAATATCCTTTATGGATGAACTCCCCATTCCCTCTATAGGTTTATTTATAGGAGTCATCCCCAAATCCTCAGGCTTGTTACGGACAATCCAAAGGATTAGCATTGCAATGACGATGGAAACAAATCCAATCAATCTAAAAGACATTCTCCAGCCAATCTTGCCTACCATCAGAGCCAATGGTGTCTGCGCCAGAGCTCCTCCCATAACGCCTACAAAACATGTCAATCCTGTAATTGTACCAAACTCCGATTCCTTGAACCAGTTTGACTGAATCTTTATTATTGAAACAAAGATTACTGCAGTACCAAGACCTACTAGAGACCTTCCGATATAGAGAAATGGCAGGCTACTGGCAAGACTGAATATTGTTATACCGACAGCGGCAACCAATGTACCAAAAAACGCTGTAAGTCTTGATCCCAATGCATCGGACAATATTCCAGTAGGAATCTGCATCAACAGATAAAGATAAAAGTACACATTTCCTATTGATACAAAGGTTTGTTCCGACAAATTAAACTCATTGATTAATGTAGGCTTTACAACACCCATTGAAAAGGAATGAAAAAAAACCAGTCCGTAGGACATAACCATGATTCCCCACACAACCCATCTGTATTTTAAAGTTTTTTTGATTCCGTCCTTCGAAACCGCCATACTAGAACTCATCCCTAAACAATTCTCCTAATTTTATTATGCCTTCTTCTATTTTATCAGGTGCCATGGTTGAAAAGTTCAATCTAATTGTATTGTCATTACCTGTTCCAGGGAAGAATGGACCACCTGGTACAAATCCAACATTCTTTTCCAATGCCTTAGGCAGCAATGCAGTAGCATCTGCACCTTCAGGCAATTCCAGCCACACAAACATGCCGCCTTCAGGATGGGTACGTTTTATACTTTCAGGGAAATGCTCATCAATCAAATTACACATCAAATCCCTCTTGGCTTTATAACTTTCTATAATAAATTTAACTTGTTCATCCAAATCATACTGATTCAAATATTCTTCTACCTGCATCTGAGCAAGTTGATTCGACTGTAGATCAGCACCTTGCTTGATCATTTCATATTTATTAATCAAATCAGGATTTGCCATTATCCATCCAACTCTCAATCCTGCACAGAATATTTTTGAAAACGACCCCAGGTATACTACTCTCTCTTCTACATCAAAGGACTTGATAGAAGGAACTACTTCTCCCTCAAACCTTATCTCTCCATAAGGATCATCTTCAATGATTGGCAAATCATATTTGCTGGCCAGTTCATAAAGCTTCTTCCTTCTTTCCAATGACCAAGTCTTACCTGTAGGATTGGAGAAATTCGGAACTACATATATCATTTTCGCCTTAGGATCACTTTCAAGCAATGCTTCAAGTTCATCCATTTTCATACCGTGTTCATCAGCATCTACTCCTTTTACATTACATTCAAAGGGTGCAAATGATGCAAGTGCTCCAAGATAACTTGGATTCTCAGTAATAAGGGTATCACCTTTGTCAATGAATAGCATAGCACTGAATGATATTGCCTGTTGTGAACCTGTTGTGATTTGAAGATTCTCAATACCACATTTCATATCTTTACCCGCCATTCTTTCCTGAATCTTTCTAAGAAGTGGTTCATGTCCTTTAGTTGGACCGTACTGCAATGCTTGAATACCATTTTCACTAAGTATTTTATTTGTTACTTCCTTCACTATATCTACGGGAATAAAATCCGGAGACGGCAGACCTGCTGCAAAAGATATACAATTTTCCTTAGCTGCTATAAGTTTTCCAGCTTCTCTAATTGCCGATGGTTTCATTACATCTATTCTTGATGATAATTTCATATTAACCCTCCTTGGATGCCAGACAAGCCAATGCTATAGAATTAATCTTAATAGCCGCCGTATCTGATCTTGAACTTAATATTACAGGGCTGCTTGCACCCAGTACAATACCTGCCCATTTTGCCTTGTTGAAATGGAGCCAGGATTTTCCTAAAACATTTCCTGTTTCAATATTAGGAAATACGAGTAAATCAATATCCCCTGTAACTTCACTCTCAATGCCTTTGTGTTCTGCTGCATATGGACTAAACGCCACATCAAATGCTATAGGTCCTTCTATAATACACTGGGAAACTTCACCAGCCTTCACTGCTTCCACCAACCCTTGTGCATCCACTGTTGCAGGTACTTTCGGATTAACCATTTCATTGGCAGCAAGTGCTCCTACCTTTGGCATGTCAATTCCCATACTTTTCATGGCTGTCAAGGCACTCTGCAAAATGACTTTCTTGTCTTCCAGTCCAGGTGCAATATTGATACCGCTATCCGTACAATAAAGAAGTTTGTGATATCCCTCCAATTCATAAACCGCCAGCATGCTAATAAGATTTCCAGTACGCATGCCCTTTTCCTTGGATAGAATGGCTCTCATGTAAACACTTGTGTTAACAAGACCCTTCATCAGAATATCTCCAAAGCCTTCCTTCACTAGAGAAACGGCTTTTGCTGCCGAATCTTCAGGAGTAGATTCATGGTAAACACTGAATCCGTCCATTCCAATCTCTTTAGCATATTTTCTGATTTTCCCTTCGTCTCCAACTAAAACCGATTCAACAAACCCTAAATCTTGAGCTTCTTTAACTGCCTTCAGTACTTCCTTATCTTCTGCCGCTGCAACACAGAGTTT
>JAUVAG010000222.1 GCA_030591825.1 Dethiosulfatibacter sp. | reverse complement strand
GCCCTTCTTATAGCCTTGGAAACAGCTTCAACCGCCTGATGCTGGCCTATTACCCTTTCATGGAGCAATTTCTCCATATTAAGAAGCTTCTCTGATTCGTCTGCATTCATTTTATTTACAGGTATTCCTGTCCAGGAAGACACTATATCTGCAATATCATCATATCCAATACTGGCCGTGTCCGCATAGCTTTTCTTTCTCCAATTTTTCTTCTTGTCCTCAAGTTCAGCTGTGAGAATTTTTTCCTTATCTCTCAACTCTGCAGCCTCTTCGAATTTCTGCAACTTGATTGCAGTCTGTTTTTCCTGAGTAACTTTTTCAATACCCCGTTCAAGTTCATTGAAATCAGGTGGAGCCGTTACAGATTCAATCCTTACCCTTGAAGACGCTTCATCTATGAGGTCTATTGCCTTGTCGGGAAGGAACCTGTCTGAAATATACCGGTGAGACAGTGTAGTTGCAGCATCAATGGCTTCATCTGTAATCTGCACCTTGTGATGGGCTTCATACTTGTCTCTAAGTCCTTTTATTATCTCTATGGTTTCCTCTATTGTTGGTTCTTCAACCATTACAGGCTGAAACCTTCTTTCCAGTGCTGCATCCTTTTCAATATGTTTTTTATATTCATCTATGGTTGTTGCTCCAATAGCCTGAATATCTCCTCTTGAAAGTGCAGGCTTCAGGATATTGGATGCATCTATTGCCCCTTCAGCTCCTCCTGCTCCAATAACGGTATGAAGCTCGTCAAGGAATATTATCACATGTCCGTCTTCCTTGATTTCATCCATTACCTTCTTGAGTCTTTCTTCAAATTCACCTCTATACTTGGAGCCCGCAACCATGCTGGCCAAATCAAGGGTTACAACTATCTTATCCTTTAGTATTTCAGGAACTGTTCCCTCTTCTATTTGCTGCGCCAGTCCTTCTGCTATGGCAGTCTTGCCTACACCAGGCTCACCAATAAGAACAGGATTATTCTTTGTCCTTCTGCTAAGAACCTGAATTATCCTCTTTATTTCATCCTTTCTTCCAATTACCGGATCAAGCTTACCCGCTCTTGCCTGTTCATTCAAATCCTTGCCATATTTTTCAAGGGTTTTTAGGTTGTGACTTTTTTTACTTTTTACCGGAGTCTTTGGTTCTCCGTTCTTTCTCTTGTCATTGAGTTCGCTGTGTATGTCATTTCTAATTTTTTCAGGAGTCATTTTGGATTCCTTAAGAATTATGGATGCAACACCCTCGCCTTCAGCCAGTATTCCAAGAAGCATATGCTCTGTCTCAATGAAGTTGAAGCCATACTTTACCGAATACTTTCCTGCCACCTCAATGATATTTTTTGTCCTTGGGCTCAATGACAAATATGAAGCTTCACTGTTTCCCTTTCCGACTATGTTCAATATGCTCTGTTCGATAGTCTGTGCAGTTAGACCGTTTTTCCTTAGAACCTTTCCCGCTACTCCGCTTTCTTCAATTACAAGTCCCAGAAGGAGATGTTCCGAGCCCAAAACATTATGTTTGAATTCCTGAGCCTTCTTCTGAGCTTCTTCCACTGCTCGTTTCGTCAATTCGCTAAATTCCTTTCCTAACATAATCATCACCTCATTAATTTATTTCATCTCTTAATATGGTTGCTCTCTTGATATCTCTTTCATCCATGTTCATTTCTTTTCTTTCTGCAAACTGTATACTTGCAGGTTGAATACCTATGAACAACTTGTCCAATTCGTTTATGTCATTGTTTTCGATTATTCCCGCATTTATTCCAAGCTTCACGTAAGACAAGAGCTTTGCAGCTTCTTCTTGGGAAATCTTCCTTGCATTCTTCAATATTCCATAGGCTCTGAATATTCTGTCCTCAAAACCCGTCCTATCCTTTTCAAGAAGATATTTCCTAGCCATCCTTTCCTTCTCGGATATCTGTGCTGCAATGTTTTCAATCTTCCTTACTATGCTTTCTTCTCTGTTGCCCATTGTTATCTGGTTTGATATCTGGTAGAGGGAACCCATAGCTTTTGTTCCTTCTCCATATACTCCCCTGACGGCCAGTCCGAACTGCGTCACGGTTGACAGTACATTGTTTACCTGCCTGGTTATCTCAAGAGCTGGAAGATGTATCATTATGGACACTCTCATTCCTGTTCCCAGGTTGGTTGGACAAGCTGTAAGATATCCTACCTTTTCATTAAAGGCATACTCCACGGTCCTTTCCAGTAGATTATCCAACTCATCGGCTCTCTTCCATGCATTTTCAAGAGAAAGACCTGAATCCAGTACCTGAATCCTTATATGATCCTCTTCGTTTATCATAACTGTTTCAGTTTCATCACCTGTCATGGAAAATCCGCCACCTTCAATTTTTTCTATCAAGGCCGGACTTATTACATGCTTTTCAACAAGCATCATTTTTTCAAGATAGGGTATGTCCTTTATTCTAAAGGAAGTAAATTCCTCACCCTTCAAGGCAGATACTACATCTTCATATACTCCATCCATGTCTTCGCTAGTCATCTTTACAGGAAAATTATAGCTGGACAGGTTTCGTGCAAGTCTCACCCTGCTACTTACTACTACATCCCTGTCTTTTCCTGAATTATTCAACCATGATACCATAATCCACCTCCTAGTTTTAAATCACAACTGTAGTTTAGTTAAAACATCCTTTAATCTCCTTCTTCCACTTCTTTTATTTTATCCCTGTATTCCGCAGCTTTTTCATATTCTTCATTTTCAACAGCCTCCCTAAGCTTAAACTTAAGGTCCTCCAGTTCCTTCTTGTCTTTCAGCTCCTTGCCAGCATTTAATGGGATTTTCCCCACATGTCTGTCATGACTATGCATGTTTCTCACAATTGGTGCAACCTCGTTTTCAAAGGAACTGTAACACCTGCTGCATCCGAATTTTCCATTTCTCTTGAATTCATCATATGTCATTCCACAGTTTTCACACACAAGAGGGCTGCTTTTCTCAACCTCGGGTGCATCTATCAAAAATCCTGACATAATATTTTGTATAGAAAAATTAGTATTCAAATTCATATATTTTTTTGCACATTGCTCACACAAATGAGTCTCGCTTCTTTTGTCGTTTACAATCTTTGTCAAATGTACCGTAGCATTGTTTTTTCCACATTCATCGCACAACATCCTATGCCCTCCTAAACCAAGATTAAAAGCATTTCCTTGAGTAAGTCGGCTCTTATTGTGTTTCTGTCGCCGTGAAAAATCTTCTGCAAGGATCTATCACTCAAAGCCCTGGTCATTATATGCTTTTCTCTTTCATTTATGATGTTATTATCAATTAGGCTGCTAATTATACTTTCAGCCCTTGTCCTCGTAAGGCTATCTCCTATGGTGTCCTTGATAATCGTTTCGATATGGCGATTTCCGTCCACATTCATCTTGCAGATTCTTACATATCCACCGCCGCCTCTTCTGCTTTCAACTACATATCCCCTGTCATTGTTGAACCTGGTTGTCAGTACATAGTTGATCTGAGAAGGAGCGCATTTGAACTGCTGGGCAAGGATGTTTCTCTGTATATCAATGCTGTCCTTGTCCGCATGAGCCATAATATCATTTATATAGTTCTCTATTACATCACTTAAGTTTGCCATTAAACCACCTCCACAATATATATTCGAATTTGACCTCGTCTTGACTTTGACTTTCTTTGACCTTCGTATTTTAATTATAGCACTTGAAAAATAAAAATCAAGTGC
>JAUVAG010000275.1 GCA_030591825.1 Dethiosulfatibacter sp. | reverse complement strand
CAGTATTTACTTATGAAGAAATTACATGTTGTTACGAGATTATTGAAGCTGCTATATCTACTTATGATTGGTAAGAATTTCTTGACAATAATGAATGGGTAAGCTACTACAGAAAAAGTTCAGATACAAAAGCAATGTGGGAAGAAGAAATAGTACTTTATGAATCACTTGTCAAAGCAGCAGGATTGATGACAGAATAGGAAATTGATTGTAGAGGGGATTGTTATTTAAAGAGCAATCCCCGTTTTTAAAATTATTTCTTAAAACAATATTTTGAAATCCAAGAAAGGATAAATGTATTATGAAAAAAGATACAGTAATAGGAATTGCAGGACTTTTGATATCTGTAATATATGGAATCGCAATTACAGGTTTAAAGAATCCTTCGGAACAGTTTTTTGCGGGAACAACAGTTTTTCCAATACTTATAACAATAGGTGCAATAATATTTTCATTATTAATTATAGCTAGAGGACGTATGGATGGTGAAAATGCTGAAGTATTGCAGTTGGATCCAAAGGTATTAAAGATGATGGGTATATTCACCGCAGTATTTGCTCTATATATAGCGATATTCAGCAAAATTGGATTTTTGATTTCAACAATAGCAATGCTGACATCTCTGCTATTCATATTCAATATTGGAAAGAGCCAGAGAATCACCAACATAATTGTAGGAATAGTATTCCCTACACTCTGTTATGTTATTTTCGCCAAGATTTTCTCTATATCACTGCCAAGAGGAATTCTGCCATTTTAATTGAAGGAGTTAGAAAATGAATGAGATACTTACAAACTTAGCCGGAGGATTCGAATCTATTCTTACAATGAGCAATATATTTTGGATAACCTTCGGAGGATTTTTAGGAACAATAATCGGCATGCTTCCTGGACTAGGACCTGCAACAGGAGTTGCAATACTTATTCCACTAACATTCGGAATGAATCCAACCACGGCACTTGCTACAATGATATCAATATACTTCGGGGCCATGTTTGGTGGTTCAAGGGCATCAATACTTTTAAATACACCTGGAGACGGTGGAGCAATAGCGGCAACATTTGACGGCTATCCAATGGCAAAGAATGGACAAGCTGGAGAAGCACTGGCAGTATCAGCAATAGCTTCCATAATAGGTGGACTTATTGCGGTGGTATTCCTTGCACTTTTGTCACAACCTATTTCAAAGCTTGCCATAAAGTTTGGTCCTCAGCAGTATACAATGCTGATGCTATTTGCACTGATAGCAACATCTACAATTTCAAGGGGTAATATGCTCAAGGGATTGTTTGCAACATTCATAGGTCTTATGGTTTCAACAGTAGGTGCAGATCACCTTACAGGAACTACAAGGTTTACAATGGGAATCGCAGAGCTTTACCAGGGAATAGATTTTCTGGTATTGATTATAGGATTTTATGCAATTGGAGAGGTTTACAACAACTTTGACAAGTTGCTATATGTAAAAGAAAATGAAAAAACAACATCGGAAATAAAAGTTAACAAAGTTGCACTTTCAAAAGCAGATTTTAAAAAGTGTATTATACCTATACTAAGGTCTACACCACTGGGATTTCTCATAGGTGTTCTTCCTGGAGCAGGAGCAACAATAGCTACAATGGTTGCCTATTCAACAGAGAAGAAGCTTGCAAAGGATCCAGATTCATTCGGAAAAGGGAATATAATAGGACTTGCTGTACCAGAGGCTGCAAACAATGCGGCGGCTACAGGAGCAATCATACCAATGCTGACACTTGGAATACCTGGATCGGGAACAACTGCTGTAATGATAGGAGCTCTTATGATGATAGGCGTTAAGCCGGGACCTCTTTTTTTTACAACACAGGGAGATATAGCATGGGCCGTTGTTGCCAGCATGTTCATAGCAAACCTGATACTGCTGTTCATCAACCTACCACTGGCTACTCAGCTTGTTAAGGTACTTAAAACACCACCTAAGATTTTGCTTCCATGTGTAATAACCCTTGGATTCATTGGAACATATTCACTTACATATTCAACACTGGATTTTGTAATAATTGTTGCCTTTGGTCTTCTAGGATACTTTGTCAAGAAGCTTGATATACCTGTAGCTACATTCATCCTGGCATTGATACTTGGAGTTAAGTTCGAGACATCATTCAGACAGGCAATGATTATAGGAAAGGGAGACTTCGGAATATTTGCAAGTGATCCTATAACAATATTCTTCATAGTTGCTACAATAATATCTATTGCAGGACCTAGATTGTCTGCTATGATAAGTCTCAAAAAAAAAGATAAATCGGTAAATAAAGCGAGCTGATTTACAAAATACTATTAAAATATAGTTTAATAGTATTTAAGATTTATTTAGAAAGGTGTAGACATGAAAAAATCATTGATATTAAGAGAATTGCTAAAAAGTGACAAATTTATCGTAACTCCGGGGGCGGCAACAGCATTGTTTGCAAGATTAGTTGAGAATGCAGGTTATCCAGTTGTGTATGCTACAGGTGCAGGTTTGTCCAATATGAATTATTGCCTTCCAGATTATAATCTGATTACAATGACTGAAAATTTGGCCATGGCCAAAAGATTGAATGACGCAGTTAAAATTCCTGTCATTGCAGATATTGATGATGGATACGGCGCACCTATCAATGTTTACCGAACGGCTATGGAATACTCGAAGATAGGTATTGCAGGCATTCAGATGGAAGACCAGCAGAATCCAAAAAGATGCGGTCACTTTGAGGACCATGCCGTTATCCCAATAAGGGACATGGTGGCAAAAATAGGGGCTGCCAAAGAAGGGTCCCTAGATCCGGATATGGTACTTATAGCAAGGACTGATGCCATTTCAGCAACTGGAAGTTTTGAAGAAGCTATTGAAAGGGGACAGGCCTATTGCGAAGCAGGTGCCGACATGATTTTCATAGAAGCTCCAAGGACATTGGAACAGATAGCGGAGATTCCTAAAATGATTTCAAAACCGACAATCCTTAATATTGTAGAAAAAGGAAAGACTCCGGCCATTCCCAACAAGGAGATAGAGCGACTTGGATACAAGATGTCCCTTTATGCCAATGCAACCCTTAAGGCAAGCATTTTGGGAGTAGAGAGACTCCTTGAATATTTAAAGGAGAATGATACCACTGATGGATGTGACAACGAGCTTATGGTTACATCTGATAGAAGACATGAGATTCTCGACAAGGATGTATATGTGAATCTTATTAGAGAGTTCCAAGTTTAATAACAATATTCTT
>JAUVAG010000243.1 GCA_030591825.1 Dethiosulfatibacter sp. | reverse complement strand
TCTTTCAACATTTCATTGTCAGGCTCTGACAACAATCTATCATACAACATTGTTCTGATTTTCTTTTTACTGTCGTTCTTGATTTTGTTTATATAATCATCTGCCATATCTACTAATTCCTGTTGTGTAAGATTTACGTCCGATGCGCCTTGTACTTCACCTTCTTTAAATTCTCTGCTCATTAGACTATAAAACTCATTTTTGTATTTTGTATCTCTGAATATATCCTCCTTGTATTTGGATTTAATATATTCTGCAATTTCCGGATTTTTTTTAAGCAAATCAAGCAGCTTCACTTCGTATGAATTTGTTTTGCCTGTTCCCATATCTATTTTTTTAAATACATTTTTTTCAGTTTTCCTTTTGGATGACTGGTTCTTTTTAAATAAATTAAATATGGAATCTTTTGAAATATTCAGTTTTTTTGATATTTTATCTATATACAGTTCTTTTTCAACTGCATTATTTACATTGTTAAGGTACTGTATCATTTCCCTTATATAGTTGAGTTTTCCCTTGTCTGAATTCAAATCAAATTCTGCTGAAAGGAAATAGTCCAGATACTCAAAATATTCAAATGAATTTTCAAGCCTTTCCTTGTATTTAGCGCTTCCATATTGTGTAATGAATTCATCTGGATCCTTTTTATCGGGAAATAACAACACTCGGCACTGAAGATCCTTTGACTTTAACAAATTGGCAGCTTTCACAGCTGCTTTCTTTCCAGCTCCATCGGAGTCGTATGAAATATAAAAGATTTTGCTATACTTTTTCATCAACTTTATCTGATCAATAGTAAGGGCCGTACCCAATGATGCAACGACATTCTCGTATCCATTGATTGCCAGTTTGATGACATCCATGTAACCTTCCGTCAGGATTATACCTTCCCTATGGGAGTTGTTTTTAGCATTGTCAAGATTGTAAAGATTCTTTCCCTTGTTGAATATGGGAGAATCTGGAGAATTTATGTATTTTGGGAGTTCCTTGTCCAGAACCCTTCCTCCAAATCCAATAATTCTCTTTTTTATATCAAATATAGGGAATATAACCCTATTCCTGAAACGGTCGTAGTGGCTATTGCTTTTCTCACTCTTTATTATGAGCCCATTTACTTCCATATCCTTCTTTTGGTAGCCTTTTTCCTCAAGATACTTAATGAGGCCATCCCATTTATTTTGTGAAAAGCCTATTCCGAACATTTTTCTGGCATTGTTGTTTATGCCCCTATTCCTCAAATATTCAGTGGCTTGCCTGCTCTGGCTTAACTGCTTGTAAAAATACACAGCAGCATCTCTATTCATTTCATAGTTTATCTTGTATCTATCCTGTTTCTGCGAGGAATTGGTTTTTTCAATCCTTATTCCAACTCTGTCGCCAAGATATTCAAGAGATTCCATGAAACTCAAGTTCCTATGGTTCATTACGAAACTGATAGCATCTCCACCTGCACCACATCCAAAGCAATGGTATATCTGCTTATCTGGAGATACAACAAAAGAAGGTGTCTTTTCCTTATGAAAAGGACAGAGTCCAGAATAGTTGGCTCCTGTCTTTTTCAAAGTTATCAATTCACCTATTACTTCTACTATGTCATTCATATTTAGAATTTCTTCAATTTTGTTTTCATCTATAGAGTTTGGCATACTACCACCATTATAACAAATTAGGAACAATAATTATACAATTTTATTTAACAAAAGTCAATATTTATCCCATGGCAATGGAAGGAAAATATCACTATATTGCTTTATAACATATGTATCCGTCATTCCTGCTATATAGTCCTTTACAATTTCCTCGTCGGTTAATCTATCTTTTTTACCGTGATTTGGAATTTCTTCAATATGTTCCATATAGTGTTTGAACAAGTCCCCAAGAATTTTTTCCGCCTTCCTGTCCTCACTTTTTGCCGTCTTATTGGTATAAATCTTTTCGAACATAAATTCTCTGAGTTCCATAGTTGCATCATATATTTCAGTACTCATGATAATTTCATTTTTATCTTTCGAGTTCAGGATTATATCGTTAATCATGGTATTGATACGATCTCCATGAGAATGACCAAGAATATCAAGAAGGTGTATCGGTATTTCTGAAATCCCTTCAAGACCTGCCCTTTCGGCATCATCAATATCATGGTTAAGATATGCTATTCTATCTGAAATCTTAACTATCTGTCCTTCTAGGGTAAATGGTTTAATTGACCCCGTATGGTTCAGAATTCCGTCCCTTACTTCCATTGTAAGGTTAAGACCGTACTCTTCCTTGTGCTTGGCTAATATGTCAACGACTCTCAAACTCTGCTCGTTGTGCCTGAATCCGTCCTTCAAAAGCTTGTTAAGGATTGCTTCCCCATTGTGTCCAAAGGGTGTATGTCCAAGGTCGTGTCCCAGGGATATAGCTTCAGTCAAGTCCTCATTGAGTCTCAATGCCCTTGCTATTGTCCTCGATATTTGTGATACCTCCAGAGTATGGGTCAGTCTGGTCCTGTAATGGTCTCCAGTCGGTGCCAAAAATACCTGTGTCTTGTGCTTCAATCTTCTAAAAGCCTTTGAATGAATAATCCTGTCCCTGTCCCTTTGAAAACAGGTTCTTATATCACAATCTTTTTCTTTTCTTGCTCTTCCCTTTGATTCTTTTGCTTTAACAGCGAATTCTGATAATATGCTATATTCAAGGTCTCCATACTTTTCTCTTATATTCATATCATAATCCCCTTTTCACTTAACTACCCCAAAAAAGAAAGAGTTATTCTCTTTCTTTTCTTGTTATGTCATTATGCCAGTTGATTACTATACTTGCAGTTTCTTCTATTGATTTGTTTGTAATATCTATTTTTTTACAGCCTAATCTCTTAATATACCTGTCTGCATACTCCAATTCCTTGATTATTCTATCCAGACTTGCATAGGATGCATTGTCTCTTAGTCCCAAAACCTTAAGCCTTTCTTTCCTGATTCTGTTGAGATATTCAGGATCAGCAAAAAGTCCTATTATTTTACCAGCATTGGCATTCATTAGTTCCTCTGGAGGATCAACCTCAGGAACCAATGGTATATTGGCAGCTTTAATATTCTTGTTGGCCAGATACATACAAAGAGGTGTCTTGGAGGTTCTGGAAATACCGATCATTACTACATCGGCCAAAACTATTCCTCTTGTATCTTTTCCGTCATCATATTTAACAGCAAATTCTATTGCATCCATTTTCCTGAAATAATTTTCATCGAATTTATGGAGAAGTCCGGGCTCCCTCTTTGGTTTTAGTCCTATGTGTTCAATAAGGGGTGTCAGCAACGGCGTTATTAAATCAACGCTGGTCACATTATGAGTTTTTGATTTCACTATAAGGTAATCCCTTAATTCAACTACAACAAGAGTAAATACAATAACTGCATTTTCCTTTTTTGCATCTTCAATTATCTCATCTATCTGTTTCCTGGTTTTTACATGTGGATATATCTTTATGTCATAATTTATTTCGTCAAATTGCTGAAGTACTGCCTTTGAAACCTGTTCTGAAGTTTCCCCTATGGAATCAGAAAGGGCAAATAT
>JAUVAG010000307.1 GCA_030591825.1 Dethiosulfatibacter sp. | reverse complement strand
GGATTCTTTATTGCCTGGGCTTCATCCAACATTAGCATATTCCATTCTATATTCTGAAGCTCTTCAATCCTACTGGCCATGCCATAAGTTGTTATTACCATATCATACTGTTCAATATCAGTAGACGAGACCATGTCCTTTTGGTTGAAAATCATCTTGTAATTTGTTTTCGGCAAGAATCTCTCCATCTCCATTTGCCAGTTTCCCATGAGGGAAGCGGGCACTACGAGCAATGATTTTATTTTTCCCCTTGAAGACATAACATCCATCAAGGCTATTACCTGAACAGTTTTACCAAGACCCATATCATCTGCCAGACAAGCTCCAAACCCGTAATTAGTCATGGTGTCGAGCCATTTCAAACCATCGACCTGGTAATGTCTAAGAACAGCCTTAAAGTCTTCTGAAGTTTCTACTTCGCTTAATGAATCTGGATTCCTCAACTTTTCTAGAGTTGTTTCAAGCCATTCACCTCTTTCAACATCAATGTCTATATCCTCATCGATAAGAAGTCTGTCTTCTATGTCCAGCTGCATCCTCATAGCTTCACTCATGGTGATAAATCCGTCTGAGGCCATCTGTTGGGCTTTTTCATATGCTTCCAAAGTCCTTTTAAGCTTGTCATGGTCGACCTCAATCCATTTGCCCTTAATAAGTTTTAGCCCTTCAGTCCCTTCCATCAATTCTCTCAGCTCTTCAATGGTTATATCACTGTCTCCCAGATACAATACCGGATCGAAGGACATGAGGTTATCAAGACCCACCTTTGAAGGTTTGTCCTTTCCAATACCAATACTTATTCTGAAACCACCTGATTTCTTTTTCCACCAATTTGGAATTCTGCATAGCACGCCACATTCCTCATAAGTCTCCACTTCCCTAAGAAAGGTATATGCTTCTTCTGCGTCCAGCTTCAAAGGTTTAAAAATCTCTCCACTTTCAACTATTTCGGATATGAAATCACTGGATTTAACCGCCCTGCTTACAGTTGATAATAGTGACAACAATTTATCCTGGTCACCCTTGAATTCTTCAAGTGCATTTTTCAAAGGCAGGTGTACTGACTTCCTTCCACCTTCTCTAACTTTGCTGTAGGTTGCAAGAAATGCAAAGGGATAGCCGCCTTCCCTGCTTTCAACAAGATGAAAATATACACGACCAGCAAGGCTCAGTTTATCATTTCTTTCTAAAAGATAGCTTGCTACAGTACCTTCATATCTGCCAATTTCTTCCTGGAATACTATATCCATGCTTCTGAAGGCACTTGAAATCCACCCTTCATCAATATTATTCATGCCGATTGCATAGGGTCTCCTCAACATAACTTCATCTATCAATTCCCGAGAAGGATTTAATTCAAACCTTTCCCTCAACAGTTCTATTTCAGGTGTTTTTGTCAGTTCCTTAATATAGGAATTCGCAAGATCATACAAAAAACCCATGGATTCAGATAATTCAGTAGTGTCTCTACAAAATCCCATATTGAAAACCATTTTATAGGAATTATCAAGATACTCCTTGTAGAGTTTTTCCTGGAATTCACCATCAATTTTTTTTGTACCGTACTCTTCAAAGTCAAGATAGAAGTCCTTCTCTCTGAAAACGGCAATCAACTCTTTCTTATCTTTTCCCGCCATTACATAACCTCTTCATAGTTATTTTTATTTCCTGGTATTTAAAGTCATAAATATTCTACACCAAGAAGCCTTGTTTTTCAATAAACCATCACAATTCTCCGTTGTAAATGTCAAATACCGTCTTATTTTTACCTTAAGCGTCCAAATTAACCTTTAAACGGCAAAAAACTTTAAGCATTTCGGACAAAAGTCAACGAACCACTTAAATGCCTTAATTCGTTGTTTCAACCGTCAATTAGAACCATACAAAAGTTATTCATTGAGAATTTTCCACAACCTGATGTAAGCTTGGTGTATAAACAAAGCGGCTAAGTCACGTCAACCACAATATAGGGAATTGTCGCCGCGGCCAAAATAATAAGGAGGAATTATAATGAATTCAAAATCAAAAGAAAAAGAAAGGATAACAAAAAAGTTCTGGAGTAAGAATCTTAGACTCATCGCATTCTCAATGATTATATGGTTCGCCTCATCCTACGGGATAGTCATACTGCTGGGAGACGTACTGTCCGGAGTTAAATTCCTAGGATGCACACTTCCATTCTGGTTTGGACAACAGGGTTCTATAATGGTGTTCTTCCTACTGGTGCTTAACTATGCAGTACGAATGGACATCCTTACCAAAAGCCTTAAGATGGAATATGAAGGCAATAATGTAGTTAACATAAAAGAGAAAGGAGCTTAATCATTATGGTAGAAAAATATACTTTAACTTTAATTCTAATAACATTCGGAATATATATAATTATAGGGATAAGGTCCCGTGCAAAAGACACTAAAACATTCTTCATCGCAGGAAGCGAGATACCAACAATAGTTAACGGCGCTGCAATAGCTGCAGACTGGATGTCGGCAGCATCTTTCATATCAATGGCAGGACTTATATCATTTCTTGGTTATGATGGAGCCATCTATCTCATGGGTTGGACAGGCGGATATGTACTTCTTACGCTGATGATTGCACCTTATTTGAGGAAATTCGGCAAGTATACCGTTCCGGATTTCATAGGGGACCGATTCAATTCCTCAACGGCTAGGTTTATTGCTGCCATCTCAACAATTTTCGTATCATTAACCTATGTTGCGGGACAGATGAGAGGCGTTGGAATAGTTTTCAGTAGATATCTACAAATCGACATAACCTATGGAATTTTTATAGGTATGGCCATCGTTGCATTCTTTGCAGTAATAGGTGGAATGAAGGGAATTACATGGACACAGGCGATTCAGTATATAGTTCTAATATCGGCATTTCTAATTCCCGCAATAGCCATAGCAATGAAGCTTACAGGAATACCAATTCCCCAGGTG
>JAUVAG010000295.1 GCA_030591825.1 Dethiosulfatibacter sp. | reverse complement strand
GAGCACAGGTGCTTGCTCCTCCAACCAAGGTATCTTTCTTAAGCTGTTCAATCGCAGAATCTACAGTTCCTGCTATTCCCAGGACAGTCTTGATTTTGAAATCTGCAAAGAATCCCTGAGCTTTCACTCCCATACCTCCGCATACGATGCATTCCGCACCCTTGTCATTAAGAAAACTTGGGATTTTTCCCGGTTCATGACCTGGATTGTTAACTGTATGAAGTATTACAGCTTCTCCATCAGCTATGTCTACTATTGTATATGAAGGGCATCTTCCAAAATGTTGTGCCACCATGTTTCCATCAGTTGATATTGCTACTCTCATATTATTCGCTCCTTAATCATTAATATTTATTTTTGTTTATTATTGTGACAGATATTCTGTCACCTTGTTCCAAAGGCTGTTTATTTCATCAATAAATTCCTGGTCCCCAGTATCAACAGGAGTTTTGTATTCCTGAAGTGCCTTGACTATCAATGGATCAAAGGGAATCTTTCCTACTACCATAAATCCTTTTTCTACGCAGTATTTTTCCATCTCATTTGTTATATCCATGTTTAGGTCAAATTTATTAATGCATACGAATGCCGGAATACTAAAATGCTTGGCTAAATCCAATACTCTTTTTAAATCACTTAAACCTGATTTGGTAGGCTCAGTTACGGCTATGACAGCATCCGTTCCCGTAATTGACGCTATTACAGAACATCCTATTCCCGGAGATCCGTCTATTATGAGCCATTCCTCTCCATTTTCAAATGGAACTATCTTCTTCCTTACTTCTGTTACAAGTTTTCCTGATCCTTCCGCTCCTGTATCAAGGAGGGCATGGGCGAATGTTCCATTTTCAGTTGTGGATACAGATGTCCATCCTGTATTAACTTCTTCAAGATACATAGCATCCTGTGGACATGCTACTACACAAGCGTTGCAGCCTTCACATTTCAGGTTATTTATAACTATGTCCTCTGTTATTGCGCCGAACCTGCAAACATCCTTGCATATTCCGCATTTGATACACAAGTCATAGTTTATTCTAGCTTCCTTAGCTCCTGAGTAGTCCCATTTTTGTTGGTCCTTTTCTTCAAGAAGCAAATGAAGATTTGGAGCATCTACATCACAGTCCGCTGTCATCTTATTGTTTACTATCTGTGACAATGATGCTACTAGAGTGCTTTTTCCGGTGCCGCCTTTTCCGCTGATTACTGCTATCTGTTTCATGCAAGCACCTTCCCTTCTATCTTCCTAAACATCTCACCAAATTCTTTTTTAAGATCAGCATCTGCTTCAATAGGAAGTATTCCCTTTGAATAGGCCTCTGCTATCTTTCTGGAAAATGGAATTTCCATAAGTATGTCAATATTTCTATCGTCGCAGTACTCGTTTATTATTTTGCTGTTTTCTGAAGCCTTGTTCAACACTATTCCGAAGGAAAGGCCAAGCTTCTTTACAAGTTCTACGGCAATATTCAAATCGTGTAGTCCGAAAGGAGTAGGTTCAGTTACCAAAATGCAAAAATCACAGTCTTCTACTGACTCAACAACTGTACATGAAGATCCTGGTGGGCAGTCTATTACAACATTTCCATCATCCTTCACCATGTCTTTAAGCATTGCTATGATAGGTATGCTTATTGGCTCACCTACATTTAGCTTTCCGTGCATGAAAGATTCATCGCTGTTTGTTTCAACAACTCCGATCTGTCTTTCTACTTCAATCATTGCATCTTCTGGACAGGCCAGTATGCATGCTCCACAGTGGTGGCAAAGCTCAGGAAATATGAGGACGTTGCCCTTTACTACAGCCATTGAATTAAACTGGCATGCCTTGGCGCATTCACCACAGCCTGTACATTTGTCCTTGATTATTTCAGGAACCTTGACCATTACCGGATATACATTGCTTATCTCCGGCTGAAGAAATATCCCTCCATTAGGTTCTTCAACATCACAATCGATGTACTGACAGTTTTCTATTGATGACTTGAGACTTGCAGAAACAGTAGTCTTTCCTGTTCCTCCTTTTCCGCTTAAAACCGCTATCTTCATTTTTTCACCTTACTTCATGCCTGAATGAGAAGGAACTGTCTCTTCTATAATTTCAAGCTCTTTATTTTGGAACATTTTTACATTGTCATTCAAGGAAACTTTCTTTCCTCTTACTATCTTGATTTGTGCAGCCTTCAATACGTCATTTGCATTTGGTCCAACATTTCCAGTTATAAGAACCTCAATATCATTGTCAACCAATAGCTGTCCTGCTGCTATTCCTGCTCCACCGCCTGATTTTGCAGCCGCATTATCTATTATTTTAGTTTCATTGGTTTCAGTATCCACAATTGCGAAGAATTCACATCTTCCAAACCTTGGGTCCATTACACTTTCCATTGAGTTTCCTGATGATGATATACATATTTTCATAATCTATACTCTCCTTTTAATTTTTCTTATATTAAACCATTACCCAATAAGAGTGTACAACAATAATGAGCATATGTCAATAATAATGTCGAGAAAGCAGCTACGCTGCGTTAAATGCGTAAGCATTTATTAAGAGGTCGTAGAAAGTTTCCTCATAAGTGTAATACCATCGTTTCAAGGGATTACGTATTTTTAACTTTCTTAGACTATAAAAAAACCCGCCCCTTTTCCTCAATGGAAATGGGGCGGGTTCTATATTTAATGTTTTTTTCTAGACTACTTCACTACTATATTATATATCTTTCCAGGAACGAAAATTTCCTTAATGATGGTTTTTCCTTCGATGGCTTTCTGTACTCCGGTGTCGTTCATGGCTACCTTGTTTGCAGCTTCTTTGTCAGCATCCTTTGGTATGCTGATTTTAGCCTTAACCTTACCATTAATCTGCACAGGCATTTCGATTACATCTTCAACGGTCTTCTCTTCATCCCATGTTGGCCACTGTGTCTCGTTGAGCATTCCGTCAAAGTTTTGCATCTCCCAGATTTCCTCTGTCATATGTGGCGATACAGGGTTAAGAATTACAAGAAGTGACTTAATCTCGTCTTTTGTAACACTTCCCTTATCATAG
>JAUVAG010000103.1 GCA_030591825.1 Dethiosulfatibacter sp. | reverse complement strand
TAATATAACTGGAGGTTTCAAATAATGCAGGTAGTAGCAAAACCAATTGGTTTTATAGTAAAGATTATATATAATCTTTTGTCGGTGGCGGATAATGATGTGATATCGGCATATGCAATGGCTATTATTGTATCATCGCTGATACTAAAATTTATACTTTTGCCCCTTACGAGGAAGCAAACACAGTCAATGAAGGCTATGCAGGAGCTGAATCCTGAAATTGCAAAGCTTAAGGCTAAATATAAAAATGATTCAGAAACGTTAAATAAAAAAACAATGGAACTTTACAAGGAATACAATGTAAATCCAATGGGTGGTTGTCTTCCATTGTTGGTTCAATTTCCAATAATGATAGGATTTTTCTATGTACTTAGAGATCCTGTACAGTATATTTTTGGAGACCAGGCTACCTTTGATGCAATAAATAAAAGTTTCTTGTGGATACAAGATCTTGGATTTGAAGCAAAGGCAGTACTTTCCGATGGTACTATGAACGGAATAGGACTTGGATTCGAAATTCCATTCATAGGCGAGGCACTACCGGTACTTGCAATATTAGCAGGTGTAACAACATATTTTTCAAGCAAAATGACTACAGCCCAGACACCAGCTGGTGGAAGTGATCAACAAAGGGCAACACAGAATACAATGACAATAATGATGCCTTTCATGATTTTCTTCTTCGCGCTAAGTTTCCCTGCAGGTTTGACATTGTATTGGGCAATCAGTAACGGTTTCCAAATGGCGCAACAATATATTACTATGCACAATGGGAAAAAGGTTCTGGAGGTTAAATCAAAATGAAATTCATAACTAGAGAAAGCGACACTATAGAAAATGCAGTAAGTGAAGGATTAGAAGAGCTTAAGGCAGATATCAATGAAGTTGAAATAGAAATAATTCAGGAGCCTTCAAGGAGTTTCCTGGGACTTATTTCAAAGAAAGCTAAGGTTAAGCTTACAGTTGTAGACGGACCCAATGAAAAAGCCAAGGGATTTCTTGACACACTTCTCGAAAAAATGGATGTGGATTGCAAATATAATATTAAATTAGACAATGATGTTCTAAACGTTGACATTTATGAAATTAACGACAAGGACAAGGGTATAATGATAGGAAAAAGAGGAAAGAATCTTGACTCCCTTCAATATATTTTAAGTCTTATAATCAACAAGGGAAGACAGAGCTATGTAAGAACCATAGTGGACGTTGAAAACTATAGAAGCAAGAGAGAAGATACACTTGTTAAACTGGCAAAGAGAATGGCGGACAAGACAAGATTCTACAACAAGAAGATTAAACTTGAGCCGATGAACCCATATGAAAGAAGAATAATTCATTCAGCATTGCAGGAAGAAGAAGACATCATAACATACTCGGAAGGCGAAGAACCATACAGAAAAGTAATAATTGACGTAAAATAGTTTAAATACCCGGTGTATATCGGGTATTTTTTGGTTACATTTAGAAATTTATGTTAAAATATATTCATGAGAGGGTGATATTATGAATACCGATACAATAGCGGCATCGGCAACATATCCAGGAATGTCCGGAATAGGAATAGTAAGAGTAAGCGGCAAGAATGCCATAAGCATTGTCAGTGATATATTCAAAAGCAAAAACGGCAAGAAGCTTGTAGATTTAAAGAGAAGGATGATGTATTACGGATGGATAATGGATCCTGAAGTTGATAGAATAGCAGATGAGGTTCTTGTTGTTGCAATGAAGGAACCTAATACCTTCACCAAGGAAGATATAGTTGAAATAAATTGCCACGGTGGAATAGTATCCGTTGAAATGATATTAAACATACTCGTTTCAAAGGGTGCAAGACTTGCGGAAAGGGGAGAATTCACTAAGAGAGCATTCTTAAATGGAAGAATAGACCTTACTCAGGCCGAGGCAGTAATGGATCTTGTAAGTTCAAAGACGAAAAACAGTTTCAATCTTTCAATGCATCAGCTTGAAGGAAGACTTTCAAAGGAAATAAAGTGCATAAGAGAATCGTTGATGGGTCTTACATCACAGATTGAGGTTAATATAGATTTTCCCGAATATGATGAAGAAGAGATGACTATTGAAAACATCAAGAATATTTCCCGGGAAATATTAAAGAGGTTTGATAAACTCATTAAATCTGCTGATACAGGAAAGATATACAAGGAAGGAATTAAAACGCTTATTCTTGGTAAGCCAAATGTAGGGAAATCATCCCTTATGAACTATCTTCTTAATGAAAACAGGGCAATAGTGACTGAAATTCCAGGAACAACAAGGGACACTATTGAGGAATTCGTAAATCTTGCTGGAGTGCCACTTAAGATAATAGATACTGCAGGAATAAGATATACGGATGATGAAGTTGAAAAAATAGGAGTTAAGAAGGCTCTGGATAAAATAGAAGAAGCCGATCTCATACTCATGATTTTCGATGCATCAAAGGCACTTGAAGGTGAAGATATTATGATAATAAAGGAGATCCAAGATAAAAAGGTACTTTACCTTTTGAACAAGACGGATCTTCATGAAAAAATAGACTTTGAAAACTTCCAAAAGATAAAAGAAGAAGTAATAAAAATTTCAATTAAGGGCAACAAGGGACTGGAAAGTATCGAAAACAAGATAAAAGAAGAATTCCTAAAAGGTGCACTTGATGTTGATGATGATGTAATAGTAAGTAATTTAAGGCACAAAAATCTTCTTTTAAAGTCAAAAGAGTCCATCGAAGATGTGCTTAAAAGCATAGAAAATTCTCTTACTCTCGAATGTCTTGAAGTAGATATAATGAATTCACTTGAATTTTTGGGAGAAATAACAGGCGAAACCATAAGGGACGATCTTATGGATAAAATATTTGCCGAGTTTTGCATAGGGAAATAGTGGAGGAAAATGTGAAAGAGTTAAAGCAATTTATAGCAGGTAAATATGATGTCGTAGTAATAGGTGCAGGACATGCTGGATGCGAAGCAGCTTTGGCGGCGGCAAGAATGGGCAAGAAGACAATTATGATAACATTGAGTCTTGATTCTCTTGCAATGATGCCCTGTAATCCCAACATCGGAGGTACAGGCAAAGGTCATATAGTAAAGGAAATCGATGCTCTTGGCGGTGAAATGGCTATTGCAACGGACAAGGCAATGATACAGTTCAAGTTGCTTAATACTTCAAAGGGACCTGCAGTCCATTCTTCAAGGGCTCAGACGGACAAGAGAATATACCATGTTTCCATGAAGCAGGTAATTGAAGATGAATACAATCTGGACCTGATCCAGAATGAAGCAATAGAAATAGATGTAGTAGATGGAAAAGTTGTAGGTGTAAATACAAAGTCCGGAGCCTACTATGAGACAGAATCTGCAATACTTTGTACGGGAACCTACCTTAAGGGAAAAATTTATATGGGAGAGGTGAGCTACGAGGGTGGACCAGGAGGTCTTTTCCCTGCAAACGAGCTCTCAGCTTCACTTATTGAAAACGGAATAATTCTGAAAAGATTTAAGACTGGAACTCCTGCCAGGGTACATAAGGATTCAATAGATTTAAATAAAATGGAGATTCAGGAGGGAGATGCGGAAGTAATTCCTTTTTCTTTCATGAATGATAAAATAGAAATAGACCAGGTGCCATGTTACCTTTGCTATACCAATGAAAAAACCCACGAAATCATAAGGGATAACCTTTCAAGGTATCCTATGTATGCTGGAAAGATGGAAGGTGTAGGCCCAAGATATTGCCCTTCAATGGAAGACAAGGTTGTTAGATTTTCTGATAAGCCAAAGCATCAGGTATTTGTTGAACCTGAAGGTTTGGATACAAAGGAAATGTATATACAGGGATTTTCAACTTCTCTTCCTGAAGAGATTCAGATTGCAATGTACAGGACTATTGAAGGAATGGAAAATTGTAAAATCATGAGGCCAGCCTATGCAATAGAATACGACTGCATAGACCCTACACAACTGAAGAGAAATCTTGAGATCAAAAGTATAGAGAATCTGTTCTTTGCTGGACAGATAAACGGTAGCTCAGGATATGAAGAGGCGGCAGGACAGGGAATTGTTGCTGGAATAAACGCAGTTCTTAAGCAAAATGGCAAGGAACCTATGATTCTTGACAGATCGGAAGCCTATATAGGAGTTCTTATTGATGATCTTGTTACCAAGGGAACAAACGAGCCTTATAGAATGATGACATCAAGGGCCGAATACAGACTGGTACTAAGACAGGACAATGCGGATTTGAGACTTACCGAAAAGGGATACAAGGCAGGACTTGTGACATTGGAAAGATACAAGAAGTTTATAGAAAAGAAAAACAGTATAGACGTTGAAAAAACACGAGTAATGAAAAAAATAGTGAACCCAAATGCCCAGGTAAGGGCGCTTTTGGAAAAACTAAATACTGTACCACTAAAAATTCCAACATCCATGTATGATCTTTTAAAAAGACCCGAAATCAGGTATGATGATTTAAGGGAAATTGATCCTGATAGACCTGAAGTGGACAAGGTTGTAAGAAGACAGATTGAGATACAGATAAAGTACGAAGGCTATATTAAGAAGCAATTCAGACAAATTGAACAGTTCAAGAGGATGGAATACAAGAATATTCCTGAAAGCATAGAATACGAAGAAATCAAAGGACTCAGGATAGAAGCAAGACAGAAGCTTTCAAAGATAAGACCTGACTCCCTTGGACAGGCTTCAAGGATATCGGGAGTTTCTCCTGCCGATGTAAATGTTCTGGTAATATATCTTGAGCAACAAAAAAGGATGAAAAAGACAAATGAATAGGAAACTTGAAGAAATACTGAAATCATCAGACCTGGAATGCACAGAGGTACAGGTGGAGAAGTTTGAAATTTACAAAAATATGATCCAGGAATGGAACAAGAAGATAAACATCACCTCTATAACTGAAGATGCAGAGATATATATGAAGCATTTTGTTGACAGTATAATAGTAAAAAAATATTTTAACATGGATAAAGTAGATAAGATGATAGATATAGGAACAGGAGGGGGATTTCCAGGAATACCTCTAAAGATAATCTATGAAGAAATGGAAGTTACACTTCTGGACAGTCTTAAAAAGAGAATAATATTTCTTGATGAAGTAGTTGAAACGCTAGAACTCGAAGATGTTGAACTTATACATGGAAGAGCTGAGGATTTTGGAACTGATGAGGAATACAGGGAACAATACGACCTTTCCATATCAAGGGCAGTTGCTCCTCTCAATATTCTCTCTGAATACTGTATTCCCTTCGTTAAAGTAGGAGGCTGTTTCATATCCATGAAAAGTGGAGATGTGGATAAGGAAATAGAGGAGTCCGTAAAGGCTCTTGAAATCCTTGGAGGAAGAGTCAAGGAAACGATAAAATATCAGCTTCCGGGAACAGACATATCAAGAAGCATAATAATAATAGAAAAATTCAGGGATACTCCGGACAAAGACCCAAGAAAAGCCGGAAAACCTACAAAGAAACCATTATAGGAGGATAAAATATGCAGGAATTCAAATCAGTAGAAATGATAAATTTGAACATGATAGTTCCTAACAAACACCAGCCTAGAAAGGTATTTCAGGAAGATGCACTAATTGAACTTACATATTCAATACAGTCATATGGAATAATCCAGCCAATATCTCTTAAGAAGAACAACGACGAGGAATATGAAATTATTGCAGG
>JAUVAG010000157.1 GCA_030591825.1 Dethiosulfatibacter sp. | reverse complement strand
GGAGACAATATTAGAGTGCTCGTTGAAGGAGTCACAAGGGGAAGAATAATATCTGTTGTGGACGAAGAGCCTTACTTGAAAGTAGAAATTGAAGAATACAACTATATGGAAGAGAATATTGAGATAGAAGACAAGACTGATGCTATGATGAGAATTGTCAAAGAATCATTCGAGGAATACTGCACAATCAATACAAAGATTCCCGATGATGCAATAATATCTGTTAATGAAATAAATGAGCCAAACAGACTTTCTGATATGATAGTTTCCTATGTCTTTTTGAAATCTGCAGACAAGCAGGAGCTTCTTGAATTACTAAATCCATATGAGAGACTGGAAAGACTTGAAGTACTTCTTAGACAGGAAATCAAGGTCATAGAACTTGAAGAATCAATAAACCAGAGAGTAAGAAAACAGATTAACCAGTTCCAGAAGGAATACTACCTGAAGGAACAGATGAAAGCTATACAGCAGGAACTTGGAGAGGATTATGATACTGGAAGTGAAGTAGACGAATACATGTCCAAAATCCACAAGGCCAAGATGCCAAAGGAAGCTAGGGAAAAGGCTGAAAAGGAAGCAGGCAGACTGTTGAAAATCAATTCTTCATCACCTGAAGCTGGAGTAATCAGGACATATATTGATTGGCTTATAGATCTTCCCTGGAGCAAGTCAACAAAGGATAACAAGGACATAGCTTTTGCAAGAAATGTTCTTGAAGAGGACCATTACGGACTTGAGGATGTAAAGGAAAGGATTCTTGAATTTCTAGCTGTAAGACAACTCAATCCAAAGATGAAAAGTCCTATTATATGTCTAGTTGGACCTCCAGGAGTTGGAAAGACTTCTATAGCTAAATCAATAGCAAGGTCACTTGGAAGAAAATTCATTAGGATGTCACTTGGTGGAGTAAGGGATGAGGCTGAGATAAGAGGTCACAGAAGAACTTATATTGGAGCTATACCTGGAAGGATAATCACAAACATATCCAAGGTTAAGTCAAATAATCCTGTATATCTTTTTGATGAAATAGACAAGCTTGCCAGTGATTTCAGAGGAGATCCTGCATCGGCTTTACTTGAAGTACTTGATCCGGAGCAGAATGGAACTTTTACGGACCATTATCTAGAAACTGCCTTTGATCTATCAAGGGTTATGTTCATAACTACTGCAAATACTACAAGTACCATTCCAAGGCCATTGTTGGACAGAATGGAGCTTATTGAAATATCAGGATACACAGACCAGGAAAAATTACAGATAGGAAAGAGATACCTTCTTCCAAAACAGCTTAAAGAACATGGTCTTACAAATGATGCTTTTAGGCTGTCAGACAATACTCTGACAGAAATAATTCAGAAATATACTCGTGAATCCGGTGTTAGAAATCTGGAAAGAAAAATAGGAAGCATAATAAGAAAGTCGGCAGTACAATTTGTTGAAAAGAAAAAGACAAGCATTACCATTTCGAAGACTAACCTTGAAAAATATCTTGGAATACCTAGATACAGATATGATGAAGTAAACAAGACTGACCAGATAGGCATAGCTACAGGACTTGCATGGACTGCTGTTGGAGGAGTGACTCTTTTCATAGAGGTCAATCTAATGAACGGTGAAGGCAAGATACAGCTTACAGGACAGCTTGGAGACGTAATGAAGGAATCAGCTCAGGCAGGTCTTAGTTATATAAGGGCTCATCTTGATAAACTTGATATAGATGAAGAGTTTTACAAGAAAAAGGATATTCATATCCATGTTCCAGAGGGAGCAATACCAAAGGACGGTCCTTCGGCAGGGATAACAATGGCTACTGCAGTTGTTTCAGCATTGACTGGAATTCCGATCAATAAGAATGTTGCCATGACTGGAGAGATTACCCTAAGAGGAAGAGTCCTTCCAATCGGCGGAGTAAAGGAAAAAGTCCTTGCGGCAAAACGTGCAGGAATAACAAAGATTCTGCTTCCGATGGATAATCTTAAGGATGGTGACCAGATTCCTGCAAATGTCAAGAAAACGGTAGAAATCGTATTTGTTGAAAATATGGAAGATGTATTGGAAAATGCACTAGTGAAAGGTGAATAAATTGATTATAAAAAATGTTGAACTGTTGATGACGGCAGGAAACAAAAGCCAGTATCCAGAAACAGATTATCCCGAGATTGCATTTGCAGGGAGGTCCAATGTTGGAAAATCATCCCTCATAAATGTACTCATTAATAGAAAGCGGTTTGCCAGAACCAGTGCAAATCCTGGAAAAACCCAGACTATAAACTTTTATGCTGTAAATGGTAATCAGATGCTTGTTGACTTGCCTGGATATGGTTATGCAAAAGTATCTAAGAAGGAACGTCAAAAATGGGGAGTTATGATAGAGGAATATCTGAATGAAAGAGATCAGCTAAAGGAAGTCATTCTTCTCGTAGATATGAGACATGTACCTAGTCAAAATGATATTCTTATGTATAACTGGATAAGAGAATGCGGATTCGAAGGATATGTAGTGGCTACAAAAGCCGACAAGATATCAAGGGGTAAAAGGCAAAAGCATATGGCAGAGATAAGAAAAGCACTTGGTATATATGATGTGAATAAAGTTATTTCTTTTTCAGCTTCTGAAAAACTTAACAGGGATGCAGTTTGGGCAAAGATAAAAGAACTGTCAGAGCGATAAAATGGAAACCATAAAGATTGAAAAGATTTACAATTCCTTCAAGAGGGAAGAGTTTGTTGAATATTTCAAATCCATAGGTACCACAGAAGACGAAATTGTTTTTCAAGGCGACGGGTGGAAAGCTTTTGTTCACGACGAAGGAAAAAACTTGAAGTGCAATCTTGAATTCACATGTGTGAAGATAGATTTTGAAATAGAGGCTGACTTATATGATGAATTTACAGACAGGCTTAGAAAGACCTTCCTCAGAGGAGGCGGGTAAGTAACTGTATAAAATAAAACCGGAATTCCTGTATTTTTCATACAGGGGATTCCGGTTTTTAGGTTTTTACAGTTTTGTTATTGCCGAGATAACTTTGTTGAATTCGCTAAGTAAATCGTCGCCTACTCCAAGTATTCCTTTTTGTGCGAAGTTGATGAGTTCTTTGCACATTGGAAGCTTACAAAGGATTTCGACATCTGGACTTATGAAGTTGTCATCATTGTATTCAAACATGTTTATTGTTTCATTACAGTTTGGACATTTGATATAGCTCATGTTTTCTACAACACCAAGAGCTGGTACATTCATTTTGTTTGCCATGTTAACAGCCTTTGATACGATCATTGAAACCATATCCTGAGGTATTGTTACCATTACGATACCTGACATAGGCATTGACTGCATAGCTGTTATTGCAACATCAGCAGTTCCTGGTGGCATATCCACAATAAGGTAATCAAGGTCTCCCCAAATAACATCTGTCCAGAATTGCTTTACAAGATTTCCTATTATTGGACCTCTCCAAAGTACTGGTGAGTCTTCATTTTCAACAAGGAAGTTTGTAGACATTACCTTGAGACCGCCTGATGCGGTTATCGGAAGCATTCCTTTTTCAGAATTGCTTGTTATTCTTTTATCCTGCAACTTCACAAGTCTTGGTATGCTTGGACCTGTAATATCTGCGTCCATCAATCCAACCTTGAAGCCGTTTCTTAGAAGTTCGTATGCAAGTACTGCAGAAACAGTCGATTTGCCTACTCCTCCTTTTCCGCTCATTACACCTATTATATGTTTAACGTTGTTAAGCGGATTGTTTTCTACCATACAAGTATCTTTTTTTTCAGTTGAACATGACCCGTTTGAAGGGCATGAATTACAATTATCTGACATGTTTTTTCCTCCTTAATGGCTATTGCCAAAAATGATAATATCACTAAATTTTAATTTTGTCAATAACAGGCCGTTACATTGCTTCCTTGTCAATGACTTTTTTTGGTATTTTATTCTTGTTTATCAGGTTTTTATTTGCGGCTGAAAGCATAAGCTTGATTCTGTTTATCTGGTTAACTTCACTGGCTCCTGGATCAAAGTCTATTGGAGCAATGTTCGACTCGGGATAAGATTTCTTGAGTTCCTGAATCATGCCCTTGCCTGTAATATGGTTTGGTAGACAAGCAAATGGCTGCAAACATACTATGTTGGTTACATCGTTTTCAATAAGCTCTACCATTTCAGCTGTTAGGAACCAACCCTCTCCCATTTGGTTGCCTAGTGACAGATGCTTTTTAGCTCCATTTGCAAGCTCTGTTATAGGAACCTGTGGAGTAAATCTCTTGCTATTTTTAAGTTCTCTTTTCATCACATGTCTGTAGGATTCTATGAACTTGATGGCAAGACCACTTAGAAATGCTTTTTTCCAGTCTCTTTTTATATAGTCCCTGTGCGTGATTATTGAGTTGTATGATGAATAGAGAAAGAAATCCAAAAGATCCGGAACTACTGCTTCTGCTCCTTCATCTTCCAAAAGGCCAACTATGTCGTTGTTTGCTGTTGGATGGAATTTAACAAGTATCTCTCCTACTATTCCAACTTTTGGTTTT
>JAUVAG010000184.1 GCA_030591825.1 Dethiosulfatibacter sp. | reverse complement strand
ACCAAAACTTTGTGCTACATTAATCTGTGCTCCTATTTTTGAAAGCACTAAAAATCCAAATGCCATCCAAAGATAAAACCCAGCCGTTCCAACAGAAGCCACAGCTGAACTTCCAAGCCTTCCTATCCATATCATGTCAATCATATTATATGCCATTTGTATGAAGGAAGTTCCCATGACAGGTATTGCCAGCTTGAACAAAGCTCCCGTAATGGACCCTTTAGTCAGGTCATTTTTCTCCAATGAATTTTCCACTTCCACCTCTTACTTATATACATCTCTGTGAGTAATGACTGTTCTATAGTTTTCAGAACCTATCCTGTCTCCCAGAAGATTCGCAATCGTTACAGACCTGTGTTTTCCACCAGTACAACCTATTCCTATTACCAGCTGAGTCTTTCCTTCCTTCTGATAATGTGGAATCAAAAACTTCATCATATCTTCAAGCTTCTCAAGGAATACCTTGCTCTGCTCAAAGTCCATTACATAGTTCTGCACTTCTTTATCATTTCCATTAAGGGGCTGCAGTTCTTCAATATAGTGAGGGTTAGGTAAAAATCTTACATCAAAAATAAGGTCGCAGTCAACTGGTATTCCCTTCTTGAAACCAAAGGAAACAATTGATATCGTAATGTTTTTCTGGATATTTCCCCTTAGGAAAATCTCATTGAGCTCTTCCTTAAGCACTGCATTGGTGAAACTTGAGGTGTCTAGAATATAGTCCGATTTGTCCTTTATCTCCCTCAACATTGCCCTTTCAGTGTTTATCCCCTCGATTATCCTTCCCGTAGGGTTGACAGGATGAGGTCTCCTGTGCTCCTTAAATCGTTTCACGAGAACCTCATCTGTTGCGTCCAGGAATACAATCTCGTAATCTATTCCTTCATTCTGAAGGGTATCAAGACTTTCAAAAAGGTCCTTGAAAAACACCCCACCTCTTATATCCACTACTACAGCAACTCTTTCAATTGTCTTCGACGACTCTCTACAAAGCTTTGCAAACTCAGAAAGAAGAGAAGGTGGAAGGTTATCCATACAGTAGTAATTCATATCCTCAAATGCCTTTGCTGCAAGACTTCTGCCTGCTCCAGACATACCCGTTATTATAACAAATCTCATTTCATACCTCCAGATTGATTATTCTGTCAATTTTCAAACCTGCTTTTTTTATTCTATCATATGAATCAGTAAACTCCCCAATTGCTTCGCAAACATGGGCGTCTGATCCTATATAAAAATCAACCTTGTATTTTGATGCTATCTTTATTTCTTCAACACTCAAATGTCTGTGTGAATTGTTTATTTCAAGTGCGGTATTTGTTCTTTCCGCTGCTTTTGCCAGTCTTTCAATATCTACTGGAACCTTGTCTCCAGGATGCGTGATTATATCTATATCATATTTGTCCATTGATCTTATCAATGCTTCCGTATTGATTCCAGTCATATATTCCCTTAGTGGTTTAATGAACCTTCCAATGAAATTGAGCTTAAAAAACCTGATATTTCCCCATAATCCCTTGAACAATACACCAAAGTGTATTCCAACCTGTATGATATCGCAATTGTCAACTACCACTTGCGTAATATCCGTGTCTCCGTTATAGGATATCAGGTTTGCTTCTATTCCTAGCTTTATATTTATTTCAGGATATTTCTCCTTCAATATATCGATTTCTTTTCTTGCCTTTATTATGTTTTTCTCGCTTGTTCCATAAATGAAATGTTTAATTCCATGGTCAGACACTGCTATTTCCTTAAGTCCCTTGTCAATAGCAGTTTTAACTATTTCTTCCAGTTCACTTTTACAATGACCGTTTTTTGAATACTTTGAATGAATGTGATAATCACTGTATAGTTTCATAGATAATCAAGTCCTCCTAGAATTCTTCTCCAATAATCCTTACCTCAGGTTCAAGCATAATTCCAAACCTGTTAAATACAGTTTCCCTGACAACTCTCATGAGAGAGAGTACATCAGAAGATTTTGCATTGTTATCATTGACTATGAATCCGCAGTGTTTATCGGAAATCATTGCTCCTCTGTGTCTCATTCCCTTAAGTCCAGCATCCTGAATAAGCTTTGCAGCATATCCGTCAGTTGGTCTTTTAAAGGTGCTTCCAGCACTGGGCTTTTCAATAGGCTGCTTAGCCAGCCTTTTTTCTGTAAGGTCGTTTATTCTTGTATTTATCTCTTCCCTATCACCAGTTTCGAGTTCAAGCTCGGCTTCCAGTACTATTAGCTTTTCCCTGAATACTCGACTGTTTCTGTAGGAAAAGTTCATTTCCTTATTGTTGAACCAATAGACATTGCCGTCATAGTCCATGCATTTAACATTTTTTACAATATCAATCATTTCTCCGCCGTAGGCTCCTGCATTCATTGCTATTGCACCGCCTACATATCCTGGTATACCGCTTGCAAACTCCATTCCCTTAAGGGAATTATCAGCCGCAAATCTTGCTGTTCTGGACAGCAATGTTCCTGCTCCAAGCTTTATTACATTGTCTTCAAACCTTATACCGTTGAATTTGTTTCCTATCTTTATTACCGCTCCTCTGTATCCCTGATCTGAAAAGAGGAGGTTTGTTCCGTTTCCTATTATATAAAATGGTATGTTTCCATTGATTATTTCAAGTGTATTCCTAAGTGATTCCTCGTCCGCCGGTTCGATGAACAAGTCCACGCTGCCACCAATTTTAAAGTATGTCTGATCCTTTATCTTGAAATCTTTTATTATTACACCTTTTACTTTTTCCCTTAATTGGTTGAGTATTTGTTTCATTTAATTCTCCTTGTTTTAATTCATAACTATTCTATCAGAAATACCCTCATTAATCTATTAAAACAACCTATATTTATCAATTTTATTTCATATTATTCATTCATTTTAAATATATTCTTTTTTAAATGAAATTTTTCCTCACATCGACCATTATTTAATATAATGCACAGAAAAAACCCTTGGGGGAATTTCCCACAAGGGTTAATAAAAATAGTTTAATATTTTATACAGTAACTTCTATGCTCTTGAGATATTCTACCTGTTCTTCAGTAAGTTCAGGTTTTCTATACCCTTCAAGGATGTAATATTCGCAAGTGCTTCAATGGATGAATATATACATGTAGCAAAAAAAGCGGCTAAAAACTTTGCTCCCGTAATGATTATAGGCTCCACCGGAACTGGAAAGGAAGTCTTCGCCCAGTCTATACACAACGAAAGCATTGTCTCAAAGGGACCCTTCGTTGCAATCAACTGCTCGGCAATTCCTGAAAACCTACTGGAAAGCACGCTCTTTGGTACATGCAAGGGAGCCTTCACAGGAGCTGTGGAAAACGTTGGTCTATTTGAATCCGCCAAGGACGGCACCCTTTTTCTCGATGAAATCAACTCAATGGACCTTAACCTCCAAGCCAAACTTCTAAGATCTCTTGAAACAAAGACAATTAGAAAGGTTGGAGGAAATGAAGAGATTCCAATAAAAGTAAGAATAATAAGCGCAACCAACCAAGACCCTCTCCAGGCTGTAAAAGATAAAAAAATAAGGGCGGATTTCTACTACAGACTTGCAGTAATATCTCTCGATATTCCTGATCTTAAGGACAGAAAAGAGGATATTTCCAAGCTTGTTGATTCTTTCATTCTAAGTAATGCCTCTGTTCTTGGTAAACAAATATCTAAAATTTCGGATGAAGCTTATAACGTTCTTCTAGAACATAACTGGCCGGGGAACATAAGAGAGCTGAAACACGTAGTCGACCAGGCCCTCTATCTTTCGGATTTTAACGAAACCATCATAAACCCACATCATCTTCCAAAATATCTCTTTACAAACTATTCAAAGAAAAAGTATATTTCCAAATATCTTAGCAAGCAAAAGGATAATCTTAAAGATACAATGAAGGATATTGAAAAGCAGATAATCCTTGATGCATTTGAAAATTCAGATAAAAACATTACCCAAACAGCACAGAAGCTTGGAATGACGAGACAGAACATGCAGCATAAGTTGAAAACTTATGGAATAAGATAATAAAATTTTCGATAACAAGAAAGCAGCTTCGCTGCGTTATCCGGGTCACGCTTCATGTGACCATAACGGATATTAAGAGGTCGCAGAAAGTTTCCTTAACGGCGTAATACCAACGCTTCAAGGGATTACGCATTT
>JAUVAG010000119.1 GCA_030591825.1 Dethiosulfatibacter sp. | reverse complement strand
TCTTGAGGTTCATCTGGGATTGGCGGCCAAAAAGCTTGGCTGGCATGTTGCTACTCCTGTATTTGACGGTGCCAGGGAGAAGGACATATTAGAAGCACTGGAAATGGCAGGATATCCTTCAAATGGAAAGATCCAGCTTAGAGATGGAAGAACCGGCGAAGAATTTGACGCTCCTGTAACAGTAGGATATATGTATATGCTTAAGCTTCACCACCTTGTTGACGACAAGATTCATGCAAGGTCAACAGGACCTTATTCACTGGTAACTCAGCAGCCTCTTGGAGGTAAAGCTCAGTTCGGTGGACAGAGATTCGGTGAGATGGAGGTTTGGGCTCTTGAAGCATATGGAGCGGCCCATACACTACAGGAAATGCTTACTATAAAATCGGATGATGTTACAGGTAGGGTTAAGGCATATGAAGCTATAGTAAAAGGTGAAAATATTCCTAAGCCAGGGATTCCAGAATCATTCAAGGTACTTATAAAGGAACTTCAGAGTTTGTCACTTGACATCAGGATAATTTCTGGAGAAGATTCAGAAATTGAATTGAAAGAAGATACTGAACCTGAAACAGTCAGCGAAGAAATCAAGGAAGTTATTGGTGAAGATAAATTTGAAGAAAACACTGATGGCATGGAAGTTGAAGAGATTGAAGAATAATATAATGAAGGGAGAGGAACCCCTGAATGGATTTTAATAATATTGAAGCTATAAGAATAGGTCTTGCGTCACCTGAACAGATGGAAGAATGGTCTTTCGGAGAGGTAAAGAAGCCTGAAACAATAAACTACAGAACCCTGAAGCCTGAAAAGGATGGGTTGTTCTGTGAGAAGATATTCGGTCCAACAAAGGATTGGGAGTGTCACTGTGGTAAATACAAGAGAGTAAGATACAAGGGTGTTGTTTGTGACAGATGTGGAGTTGAAGTTACAAAGTCAAAGGTAAGAAGAGATAGAATGGCTCATATTGCATTGGCTGCCCCTGTTTCTCATATCTGGTATTTCAAGGGAATACCTAGTAGAATGGGTCTGATTTTGGACATGTCTCCTAGATCTCTTGAAAAGGTATTGTATTTCGCACAATATATAGTAATAGACGGTGGAAATACACCTCTTTCTTCAAAGCAGCTCTTGTCAGAGCTTGAATACAGGGAGTATAGAGAAGTTTATGGAAATACCTTTAAGGCTGCAATGGGCGCGGAAGCTGTCAAAGAACTTCTCAGGCTTGTTGACCTGGAAGGTCAATCTGTTGAACTAAGAAAAGCACTTAAGGACAGCAGCGGACAGAAAAAAGTAAGAATTACGAGAAGACTTGAAGTAATAGAAGCATTTAGAAAATCTGGAAACAAGCCGGAATGGATGGTATTGGATGTAGTTCCAGTTATTCCTCCTGAGTTGAGACCTATGGTTCAGCTTGATGGTGGAAGATTTGCCACTTCAGACTTGAATGACTTGTATAGAAGGGTAATAAATAGAAACAACAGACTTAAGAGGCTTCTGGACCTTGGAGCACCTGAAATCATTGTAAAAAATGAAAAAAGGATGCTTCAGGAAGCTGTTGATGCGCTTATAGACAATGGAAGAAGGGGAAGACCTGTAACTGGTCCTGGAAACAGACCACTTAAGTCCCTTTCAGACATGCTTAAAGGTAAGCAAGGTAGATTTAGACAAAACCTTCTTGGTAAGAGGGTTGACTACTCGGGACGTTCGGTTATCGTTGTAGGTCCTGAGCTTAAATTCTACCAGTGTGGTCTTCCGAAGAAAATGGCACTTGAGCTGTTCAAGCCATTTGTTATGAGAGAACTGGTTGAAAACAACCTGGTACACAATATTAAAAGTGCAAAGAAAAAAGTTGAAAGAGTTGACCCTGTAGTATGGGATGTACTTGATGACATTATCAAGGGACATACTGTAATGCTAAACAGAGCGCCTACTCTTCACAGACTTGGTATACAATCCTTCGAACCTGTACTGGTTGAAGGAAAGGCCATAAAGCTTCACCCACTGGTATGTACTGCATACAATGCGGACTTCGACGGTGACCAGATGGCTGTTCACGTGCCTCTTTCAGTTGAGGCTCAGGCAGAGTCAAGATTCTTGATGTTGTCTGTAAATAATATCCTTGCACCCAAGGATGGAAAACCTATTACAACTCCTACACAGGATATGGTTCTTGGTAGCTACTATATGACCATAGGTGAAGAGAATTGTAAAGGTGATGGTATGATTTTCAAGGATTATGATGAAATGTTCCTTGCTTACTATAATAAGGTTGTCGAGATACATGCTACTGTTAAGGTAAGAGTAAAACTTGATGAAAAGGATCCTGGACAATTGGTCGAAAGTACAGTTGGAAGATTCATCTTCAATGATGATTTACCTCAGGACCTTGGATATGTTGACAGGGAAGTTGATAAATATTCGCTTGAAGTGGACCAGCTTGTTGTAAAGAGTACACTGGGAGACATAATAGACAGATGTTTCAGAAGACATGGAAATACAAGGACTGCTGAAGTACTTGACTATATCAAAGAAATGGGATTCCATTACTCAACTATTGGAGCCATAAGCGTTTCTGTTAGTGATATTAAAATACCCGTTGCAAAGAAAGCTTTGATGAAAAAAGCAGAAGCACAGGTTCTCGATTATGAGAAGAAGTACAGAAGAGGTATTTTGACTGATGAAGAGAGATATGAGAATGTTATAAGAATCTGGCACAAGACGACAGAGGATGTTACAGAGGAACTAATGAAAAATCTTGGAGAACTTAACAGTCTTTTCATAATGTCTCATTCTGGAGCAAGGGGTAGTCGTAACCAAATCAAGCAGCTAGCTGCAATGAGGGGTCTTATGGCAAATGCCGTTGGACATACTGTTGAGATTCCAGTTAAGTCAAATTTCCGTGAAGGACTGTCAGTACTTGAGTTCTTTATATCTTCAACAGGAGCTCGAAAGGGTCTTGCTGATACAGCACTTAGAACCGCTGACTCGGGATACCTTACAAGAAGACTTGCAGATGTAAGTCAGGACTTGATCATAAGAGAAGAGGACTGTGGAACAAAAGAAGCACTGGTTGTTGAAGCTTTCATAGACAAGAAAGAAGTCATAGAGAACCTTTATGAAAGACTTGTAGGAAGATATACTCTTGAAGATGTAATTAACCCAAATGACGGTTCCATAATAATTAAAAATGGTGAAATGATGTCAGAGGAAATCTCCAAGGAAATAATCGATGTTGGCATTACTTCAGTTAAGATAAGGTCGATACTTACATGTAAAACTAAGCATGGTGTTTGTACCAAGTGTTATGGAAGAAACCTTGCAAATGGCAAGCTCGTTGACGCAGGAGAAGCTGTAGGATTCATCGCAGCACAATCAATTGGAGAGCCGGGTACACAGCTTACAATGCGTACTTTCCACACAGGAGGTATAGCAGCTGCTGCCGATATCACTCAGGGTCTTCCAAGGATTGAAGAGCTGTTCGAGGCTAGAAAGCCAAAAGGACTGTCTATCATATCTGAAATAGAAGGATATGTAACCATAAATGAAACGCCTAAGAAGAAGGAAGTCGTTATAACAGATGAAAAATCAAAGGAATCAAAGACTTACACTATTCCTTATGGTGCAATCATTGAAGTTACAAATGGTGAATTCCTGGAGCTTGGTGGAAAGATTACAAAGGGTTCCATCAATCCTCACGACATATTGAAAATCAAAGGTTTACTGGCACTGCAGGAGTATATTCTTCAGGAAGTTCAAAGAACATACAGAATGCAGGGTGTTGATATAAATGATAAACATATAGAAGTAATAATCAGACAGATGATAGGTAAGGTTAAGATAGATGATGCAGGAGACTCGGAATTCCTTCCGGGAAGTCTTGTGAACTACGTTGACTTCGTTGAAAAGAATGAACAACTTGAAGCTGAAGGCAAGGAAATAGCCGAAGGTGACAGGATACTTCTTGGAATAACAAAGGCTTCACTTGCAACAGATTCATTCTTGTCGTCAGCATCATTCCAGGAAACTACAAGAGTACTTACAGACGCTGCTATAAAAGGCAAGGTTGACAGACTTTTGGGTCTTAAGGAAAATGTAATAATTGGTAAGCTTATACCTGCCGGTACGGGAATGAAAAAGTACGAGAAGGTAGTAATACACTCAGAACCGCTGGATGAAGACGTGGAAAGCGATGAAATACCTATTGTTGAAGCTGTAATAATGGAACAGTCAGAAATTAAATTATCTGATAATGAATAAAGAGACCTAAAAAATATTAACATTGTAAATATAAAATTACTTTAAAATTTTATTGACATTAAAAATGTCAAGTGTTAAAATATTCGAGTGTTTCTAATCATTATGTTAATTATGGAAGATTATATGCTGCAGAGCATATAATCTTCATAGTGTATAAGAGGTGATTAGATGGAATTGGAAAAATACAAAAAACTTAATCGATTAATTATTGGAAAGAAACAAACTGAAAGATCCCTTCAGAAAAATGAAGTGGAATGTATCTACATCGCAAAAGATGCAGATACAGATGTAGTAGTGGATATTATTCGGATATGTAGTGAAGAAGGCATTGAAGTGATTTATGTTGAAAACATGAAAGAACTGGGTGAAATCTGCAATATTGATGTAAACGCAGCTGTAGCTGCTGTTATAAAATAAAACCAAGGAGGTGCTTAAATGCCAACTATTAACCAATTGGTAAGAAATGGTAGAAAGAAGTCTGAAAAGAAATCTAAATCGCCAGCTCTAAACGTGGGCTACAACTCAATGAAGAAAAAATTCGTTCAGACTAGTTCACCACAAAAAAGAGGTGTTTGTACTACTGTAAAAACTGTTACACCTAAAAAGCCTAACTCAGCTCTTAGAAAAATTGCTAGGGTAAGACTTACAAACGGGAATGAAGTAACAGCTTATATCGGTGGAGTAGGACACAATCTTCAAGAACACAGTGTTGTTCTTATAAGAGGTGGTAGAGTTAAAGACTTACCAGGAGTTAGATACCACATTGTTAGAGGTACACTTGATACTTCAGGTGTTGACAAGAGAAATCAGTCAAGATCTAAATATGGTACTAAGAAGCCTAAGAAGTAAGCTAACATCAATTAAGAAGAAGACAAAAAGTAGTAAACAATTAATTAAATACGGCACATAATGCGTTTATGTTTGATGCGTTAAAGCCTTAAATATAGATATATATATATATAGTTTTATATTTTTGCATTTTGTGCACCGCGACAGTTTATTGTCGTAATGCCGACAGTGAATGTCGAGTACCTATGAATTAAATACTTATTAAGG
>JAUVAG010000335.1 GCA_030591825.1 Dethiosulfatibacter sp. | reverse complement strand
ATAAAGAAGTTGTGAAGCAAGCATTACCGCTCCTGGAGTTGGAACTATGGAACCATTTACTATGTCCCTTACCTTCTCCATCCCTGCTGCATGAATGATGTGCTTTTCAAATACATCCTGAATTACCTCTCTTGTAGGTACAATGTTTAGCTGGTCTATCTTTGGATAGACATTGGCAACTATGAATATTTCTATTCCTGCTTCTTCAAATATTTCTTTTATTTCATCCTGATTCTCAATATTTCCAGCATAGATTACAGGTACCTTAAGACCAAGGTCTGCAATTATTTCAGCATTATAAATAGCAGTATCCCGTTCACCGTAGTCAACACCTCCAGCCAAAAGGATTATATTTGGGTTTATTTCCTTAATTTTCTTAATTTCGGTTCTTCTCAGTTTTCCTGAAGTAACCATATGAATATTTGCTCCCGCCCCAAGAGCAGCTTCCCTTGCAGCCTTCACTGTCATGTCGTAGACAAGACCGTGGACAGTCATTTTAAGGCCTCCAGCAGCAGAACTTGTGGCAAGGAATCTGTCGTAGCTGATATCCTTTACTCCAAGACTTTCCTTCATGCTTTCAATGGCCTGGTTCAAACCTATGTTTACATCGCCTTCGTAAACACTTGTAGGAGCCTGCCCCTGCCCGACAAAAATCGGACAAGAGCCTCCTATATTGCTAAATCCATTTATTACAGTAGTAGTACTTCCTATTTCAGCAACTAATACATCAATTTTCATTTTGCATTTCCTTCCTTTTATTAACAAGGAATGTTGCAATATGAGCTCCTTTCGTTCCTCTTCCAAATCCTGCGTCAGCACCATTTTTCACTGCGATTTCAGGAGTTACCTGTGTTCCTCCACAAGCGATCATTACTTTGTCTCTGATACCTTTTTCTATACAAAGGTCATTAATTCTCTTCATGTTCTTGTAGTGGATATCGTCATGACTGATGATTGTTGAAGCAAGTATTGCATCTGCATTAAGCTCTATTGCAGCATCGACAAGTTTTTCTACTGGGCATGAAGTTCCAAGATACTCAACTTCAACACCAAATTTTTCTATTCCGCCGTGCTTGATATCTATTACTTCTCTAAGACCAACCGAGTGCTCGTCCTGTCCGATTGTTGCAGCAACTACCTTCAAAGGATTTTTCTCTATTTCGTCCCAAAGTTCTTCAAATCCCATTATTTTATGCTCTTCTGGGATTTCAAGAGTATCAATGTCAACATCAATATCTATTTTACCCTTAAGTTGTACCCTGATTCCCTCTGTTGGATGAAGTTCTTCTGAATGGATAACCTCAGGCTCTTTCATATTCATTTTCTTTGCAATCTCTATTGCAGCAAATTCAGCAACTCTCTTTGTAGTTGGAAGAACAAGCTCGAGAACTACAGTTCCGTCTGCCAACCATTCCATTTCAGGTTTAACCATGTTGGAATTTCTATATTTTTCGCTTTCATCCATTCTTAGGTATACATTGTCATTTTCATCAAGCTCGTCAATGAAGATTATTTTTTCAGGCTTTTCAAATGTACATCCGTCAATTAATGCTGCCGGGTCTTCAGGATTTCCACCATACTGAGTAACGTTGTTGTTTCCATAGTGTGCAGTTACAGGTGCCATGTAGTCTTCATCTCTTAGGCATACAGTTCCTTCACCTAGTCCACCATCTATTTTTCTGCCTATTCCGTCTCCGTTTCTTTCTGGATACATTCCTGAATCTATAAAGAATCCTTTTTCAACTGCTTCATAGTATCCGCCAACTTCAAGAAGCTCTTCAAAATAAAGTACTGCTCTTTCCTTAAGCTCTCTAACCTTTGTAGGAAGGAATCCTTCAGTTTTAAGTTCAACCATTTCCATTAGTCCGTCAAGTCCAACAAGAGTCTGCTTTGCATTGTCGCAGGCTTCAATATTGTATATATGCCAAGGCACATTTCTTCCTTCGTCAGGAGTGATTGTTGACTGGATATCAGCTCTTGTAAGCTTTGAAATCACCATGTTGAGAACGTGTGATACTGTTGCTTCCCTTGATGATGAAGTTATGTATTTTGTGTTCTGCTGTGCTCTCATCTTGTATTCGTCAAAGAATTCTCTAAGAGCTACTGCATATGGCAAGTCATATTTTGTACAAGGAACCGGTGCTGATGTTGGAGGAACTGTTGAAAGACAGATATTCTCTTTCTTCATTCCAACCAGGTGTGAGAAGATTGAGTTGATTGCATGCTGAACCATAAGCTCAGGCATAACCTTCCATGCATCCCTTGCTGTTGCATTGGCATTGTGTGCACCGTCTATTTGTGCAATATCTGCCCATATCATAACTTTCTTAGACTCTGCTGCGTCAACGTAAGATCTTATCATATTAATATTTCTGTAAAGTACATTGTACTGCGGATCCTGGTGTGCTCCGTTAACGCCTTCTTCAGCAAACATTACTGAAATTTCAGGACCTGCAACACCTGATACGTATGAATGGAAATTGATTGGTCTTCCAACTTCATCTTCTATCATGTCAAGAGCTTTTCTTTGAGCTCTAACTTGCTTTCTAGTTACGGGGATACCACCGATACCCTGTGGTGATCCTTCTATCAGCCCGTCATAGTGAGACTGTCCTGCAGTTCTGATAACCATGATATGGTCTGCTCCGTGCCATGCAGCCATTCTCATT
>JAUVAG010000326.1 GCA_030591825.1 Dethiosulfatibacter sp. | reverse complement strand
CAGATTTTGGAGCTGAAGTAATAAAGATTGAAAGAAAGGGAATCGGTGACATCAGCAGATATTGGGAACCGATGGTTAATGATGAAAGTGGTTATTATGCTTCAATAAACAGAAACAAATACAGCCTGGAAATAGATTTCAAATCGGATAAGGGTTATGAAACCATAATGGAGATCATAAAGGAAGCTGACATAATAGTGGAATCCTCTAAGCCTGGAACCATGGAAAAACTGGGACTGGGTTACGAAGACATAATCAAGGTCAATCCGGAAATAATATATGCATCTGTTTCTGGTTATGGCCAGACGGGACCGATGAAATCCTATCCTGCATTTGACAATGTAATTCAAGCTATGAGCGGTATCATGGATATGACAGGCTTTCCTGAAATGCCTCCAGTCAAGGCTGGACCAGCCATAGCGGATTCAATGGCTGGTTTGAATACGACAATAGGAATTCTTATGGCTTATATAGACAAGCTGAACACAGGAAAAGGACAACGAATTGATGTAGCCATGCTTGATTCCATGGTGTCCATACTGGAAAGTCCAATATTGTTCAACTCGATGCTTGGGCAGGAAGTTACAAGATGCGGAAACAACGATGCTGCTACTCTTGTGCCATATGATGTATATGAATGCAGTGACGGATATTTTTCAGTAGGACTTGCAGGTGAGAAAGGCTGGGACAAGTTCTGCCAGGTAATGGATAGGGCTGAGCTGATTGAAGATCCAAAGTTTGCAACTAATGCACTAAGGTGTAAAAACTTTTTGGAGCTTGACCCGATTTTAAGGGATTTCATGTCCACAAGAACCAAGAGTGAACTAGAAGAAGCATTTTCAAAGGTGAAGATTTCAAATGCACCTGTAATGTCCGTTGAGGAAATTATGAATCACAAGCAGATAAGCGACAGAGAAATGCTGGTTGAAATAGATGATAAGACAATAGGTAAATACCGGGCAGTTGGAAATCCAATGAAGCTTGACCGGACACCTGCTCAAATCGCTAAAGGTGCATCCAGATTAGGTGAAGACAACAATCATGTATTGAAAAAACATGGTTTTACAGATACTGAAATTGAGGAATTAAAAGAAAACAAAGTGATTTCTTAAAGGAAATCAACAATTAAGGTGGTGAAATCATGTTACAATATAGTTATTGTTATCTGAATCCTTCGTAAGTTTCATTCATTATTAACGGAAAGAAGACAATGTTTTAAAATAAAATAATAGTTATGGAGGATTTTTATGTCACAAAAAAATGAAAACAACAAGCCTTTAAACGCAGCGGTTGACAAACCGTTATTCTGGGGAGCGGCTTCCCTGATTGCAATATTAGTTGTAGTAATGGTTACATTTGAGGATTCTATGGGAGGAGTACTTCAAGGTATATTTGACTTTATGACCAATCAATTGGGTTGGGTGTACATATGGGCAGCTATAATTGTTACTGTTATTATCGGATGGCTTTCCTTTGGTAAGTACAAAAACGTTAAATTTGGTGGTCCTGAGGCTGAGAAAGAATTTAATAATTTCAGCTGGCTGGCAATGTTTTTCTGTTCAGGTATAGGAACATCTCTTCTAGCCTGGGCTTCAAAAGAATGGTATTACTACTACGTAAATCCACCTCTTGGAGTTGAAGCATTTACGACTGAAGCTGCTGAAGTTGCTTCTGCATATCCATTGTTCCACTGGGGCATAGTTGGTTGGGCTATATACTGTATAATGGCTTTCCCTATAGGATATTCTTATTGGAATAGAGGCGCTGATTCAATGAGATTTAGTACTGCTTGTTCTGGTGTTATTGGCGAAAAAAATGCCAAAGGTGCTTTAGGTAAATTTATAGATTTCCTTTTGATTTTCGGCTTACTTGGAGCAAATGCAACTTCTTTGGGAGCGGGAACTCCAATGCTTGCTGAATCTGTAAGTAGACTGTTAAATGTACCGCATACATATTCAGTTGATATATGGGTTGTTGTTATATGGACTGCTCTGTTTACATTGTCGGTTACACTTGGTCTTAAAAAAGGAATCAAGATGCTTAGTGATATAAACATAGTACTTGTTCTTATTCTGTGCAGTTTTGTATTCATAGTAGGACCTACATTCTTCATAATCAACAACTTTACAAACAGCGTTGGTTATGTAGCTACAAATTTCTTAAGAATGTCATTCTACACTGATGCTATTGGTGGAAGCATGTTCCCTCAGTGGTGGACAGTATTCTACTGGGCATGGTATTTTGCATATGCACCATATATGGGAATATTCATTGCAAGAGTTTCAAAAGGAAGAACTTTCAGGAATTTATCCATTCATAGAGGTAGCACAAACTCAAGGAGATTACGCAGCAGTTGTAGGGTCTCTCATGGTGTTGCCAGGCAAGCAGCTGATTCTTCTGGTATTTGTATTCATCGGATTTGTTTATTCAGCTACAACAATAGACTCTTCTGCATACTGTATGGCAATGGTAGCATCTAAAGATCTTAAGAAAAACGAAGAGCCTACATGGTGGAACAGAATGTTCTGGGCATTGATGCTTGGAACAGTAGCTCTTGTTGTAATGAACATAGGTGGATTGGTACCAATCAAGACAGCATCACTGGTTGTTGCTTTCCCAATAATGTTCTTTGTTGGTGTAGCAGTTGTATCCTTCAAGAGATGGTTGGATGAAGACAAGCCACACTTGCTTGTACCTTCTGATGATTATGTTAAGCCTGTAAAATTGGAAAAATTAGGAAAATAAGTTAGTTAAATTAATAGAATATGAACGTT
>JAUVAG010000270.1 GCA_030591825.1 Dethiosulfatibacter sp. | reverse complement strand
AACTTAAATCTATCATGCAGTTTATGTAGACCAAAAAGAATATCTCAACCATTCCTAAAACAATATTTTCCTCATCTATTCCGTTGCCCATGGCTATTGGTAAAATCACTACTGTTATAAGCATTATTGTAAAAGAAACTAAAAACCAGTTCCTCTTTTCCTTCAGCCTGTTTAAAATAATGGTGGTGGAATTTTTATGCATCAAATTCTTCAGTTCCATATCCTGCACCTCCCAGTTCCGTAATGAATATTTCTTCTAGATTTATTGGAAGCTCGTCAAATATGAGCACATGATACCTGCTTTCAAGAGACTTCCTAAATTCATCAATACTTCCCCTGAGGGTTGTAAAATATACGCTTCCTATCTTCACCGACTTAATAATATTGAAGGAGGCATTTATTTTTTCTTCGAAGTCTCCATCTATGGCAAACTGCACCCTTTTCAGGTTTTCCTTTAAAGTTTCCATCTCCTCTTCCTTAATAATGGTTCCCTCATGCATTATTCCAACCTTGTTGCAGATATTGTCAAGTTCCTTAAGTGCATGGGAAGAGATAATAACTGTCATTTCATTCTCAATCACTTCTTTAATGAGTACACTCCAGAATTTTCTTCTAACTACTGCATCTAGGCCGTCCACAATTTCGTCAAGAAGTAGAACCTTAGGACATGCACTCATTGCAAGAATGAAGGCCGCCTGTCTCTTCTGACCCTTTGACATGTTTGAAAGCTTCTTGTTTATATCCACATTGAAATATTCCACAAGCTTGTTGAACTTCTCAATGGAAATATTTTTATAAAGTAGCTTTTCATAGTCGTAAAGACTCTTAAGCGTACTACCCTGTGGAAAGAACAGATCATCCTGTACATAATAGAAGTCCTTTATTTCCTCGGAATTTTCATTAATTATTTCCTCGTTGAAGTAAATATCTCCCTCATCCTGTCTGTAAATCTGTATTATATGCTTCAAAAGAGTAGTCTTTCCGCAACCGTTTGATCCAACCAGCCCGTAAATCTGTCCCTTTTCCGCATTCAAATATATATCCTTCAGCGCCTTGAAGTCCCTGAAGCTCTTGTTCAGTGAATTAATCTGTAGCATTGTAGTCATCTCCTTTCAGTGTCTCCCTGGCAAGGGATATTATCCTGTCATCCCCAACTCCCAGTTTTTTCAATTTCCTAATGTCCTTTTTAAAATTCTCTTCTATGACCTTTGTTTCAGCCAATACGACTTTGTCGTTTTTTGCAACAAAATTACCCTTCCCTGGAATGGAATATATGAATTTCTTGCTCTCCAGCAGCTTGTAGGCTTTTTGGATTGTGTTTGGATTTATCCTGACAGTTGTGGCCAACTCCCTGACTGAAGGCAGCTTCTCATCTGGTTTGAGGACACGGGTAGTTATTAACCTGACGAATTCATCGTAAATCTGTTCGTATATTGACTTGGTGCTGTTGCTGTCAATGATTATCATCTCTATCCCTCCTTTGATTATTCAACAACTGTACCAATGCATATAGTACAGTACAGCTGTATTATATACCCTAGTACAATCTCGGTCAACTGTTTTGTGAAACATAAAATATCAATGGTTGGAAAAGTATAGTAGAATAGATAATACGAACATTTAAAAGAGTAGAAAACGCACTCATATTAAGAGTATGTAAATATTTTATGAATATCCCAAAAACCTCTTGCATTAAAGAAGGTTTTATAGTATCTTTGACGCGTAGCCAATAAGAAATACACGCGACAAAAGGAGAAAAAATGAGCAAAAATGAAAAGCTTAATAAATTCAAAAATGTATTTATAGATTATCTATTCCTAATTATAGGAAATGCACTCTCAGCCTTTGCAATAACTGCAATTCTGAGACCAAACAACTTGATTACAGGTGGAATTACGGGAATCAGCATCCTTCTAGATAATGTGCTTAACATACCCTACACGGTATACTACTATGCATTGACCATATTAATATTGGTTCTTGCACTTGTAATACTTGGTAGGAAAAAAGTAGGAAAGATGATAGTGGTAAGCATAATATTTCCACCCATACTGATACTGTTTGAAAATCTCAATTTTGAACTGATACAAAACGACATGTTTCTGGCAGCCATTTTTTATGGCATAATTGGAGGTGCGGGATATGGGCTCATAGTCTCCAGGGGATTTTCCTTTGCAGGTACCGATGCCATATCCAGAATACTCCACAACAAGTTTTTTCCATTCATTGGCGTCAGTCAGATTATGCTCTTTGTTGATGTAGTGATCATTTCCACATCAATTATAAAATACGACACCAACACAGCCCTCTATGCAATAGTAACAATGTTTGTATTTGTAAGGACTCTTGAAACCGTCCTATACGGTTTCAGTTCCAAGAAAGTTAAGCTTGAAATAATCAGCGATATGGACGATGATATTGAAGAGTTTATAATGAATACAATAGGAAGAGGAATTTCAAAATATAATATAATAGGTGGATATTCAAATCAGAAAAAGACAAAGGTAGTATCCATATGTACTCCAAGGGAATCCCTTCTCATAAGAAATTTTGTTTCTGACCTTGATGAGCATGCCTTTATGGCTGTAATGCCTGTGACCTCAGTATGGGGTTCAGGACTTGGATTTGATCCATTGAAGGAAATCGAGTAGAAGACAGTTGATTACTTCAACTACCTCCTTCTTTCAAATTATGACAAACTCGAAACATAATCATTGACAATAATTATCACTGTGTTATAATCAATTAAATAGTTTTACATCAAATTCATATAGTTGAGTATTCATATTACATGAATTTAATACACTTGATTTTGAGTAAAACATCTATATTTAACTTTGGAGAAAATCATGAATAATCAATTAAATCTTACTAACTGCACATATTATTCTAACTATTATCTAGGCTATTGGTCTGGACAGTTTATCGTGCAATTAAATAAGATGTGATTGAATAATGAGAGATTCCAAAATTGTATAATTTCGAAATCTTAAGGACTCATTATGAGTCCTTTTTTTATTACCATTTTACAAACATAGTAATAAAGGACTCCATATAACGAAACCTTTATTGATATTCGGAAAACAAAATAAAACTAAAAACCAAAATTTGAGGAGGATACAAATGATAGTAGTTTTTAAGAAAAATGCAAACTTAGCAGAAATAGAATTAATGAAAAAATCCCTGGTAGAGAAGGGCTTTCATATTCATGAATCACAAGGAGAAAACCATTATTTGATCGGCCTTGTTGGCGACACTACGGTT
>JAUVAG010000147.1 GCA_030591825.1 Dethiosulfatibacter sp. | reverse complement strand
GAAAAAGCGCTTGTTGATAAACACGTTCAAAATCAGCCGCAAATTCGAGATGGTGTGGATAACTTTTCAAAAAGTATTTTTCGAATAACAATGGCAGGTATAAATAAATTTACCTTTCATAGCTGAGCAGATAGTGTCCACGTTGAAAGTTTCCTTCTAAACAAATACCAATGTTTCAAGGTATTTTGTATATTTTAGCTTTCATAAGTGTTAGCAGATAGTATCCAAACTAGAATACGAATATAAATGGATGGTTGTAAATGATAAATACTGAAATTTGCAGTAAGATAAGCAAGGCAGCCGTGAAGGCTCTCCTTTATGAAGTCAATGTATCGCCAAAACCAGGGCTTGTTGACAGGTTCAACACAGGCGCCCACAAGGATATGGACATCTTCACCTTTATCGACAGTGCATTGGAGCTGGAGAGATATTTCTACGACTGCTGTCATATAACATTGGAAAACATTGACATGGACTTCCATATGCTTTTCAACCTCCTTAAGGAAAGGGGAATTGTTGCCGACAGGGAAATGTTCGAGGCAACCTCAGGAATAAACACCCACAAGGGTGCAATATTTTCTCTTGGTCTAATGTCTTCTGCTGCAGCCATGTCCCATATGAAAGACTATGACTTTTCCTATATGAAAATCTGCAATTATGCCGGTCTGCTTTCTGAGTCACTGGTGAAAAGACAGCTGGATGAAAAAAATCCAAAGGAAACAACTCATGGACGTGAAATATACAATAAATACCATATAAGCGGTATAAGAGGTGAGGCAGAAAGGGGATTCCCAACCATAAGGGAGCATTCATATCCTTATCTTCTCAAACTTATAAAGGACGGCATGAGCTTAAACGATGCCTCCGTTAATGTGCTGATGAAGATAATCATGAACACGGAGGATACGAACCTTATTTCAAGAGGTGGCCTTGACGGACTTGAATTTGCAAAGTTTTCTGCAGACAATGTACTCCGTAGTGGGGGTATGTGCACCGAATCAGGCATAAAGGAAGTTAAGAAGATGGACAGAGCCTTCATCAAGAAGAATTTAAGCCCCGGAGGATCAGCCGATTTGCTGGCAGTGACACTTATGCTTTACTTCTTATAGACAAAGTCAAGTTAGCAATGACACCAATTCTAAGGTGATACAATGTGATTGTGAGGTCGTGACTTGGAGATATGTCTTTCTACATTTATTAATCAGGAAAGACATAATCGACGGAGCAGGGAACATTCACGTTGTATCACCGGACAACAACCACACTATAATAAATGCACAAAACACCTTGAAGCGTTGGTGTTTAGCTGCCGGTACAACAATCTTTAATTTGAAAAGGATGATTGTAGATACCTGGTAGCAGGGAACATTCACGTTGTATCGCCGGACAACCACAAAAAGCAAAGGATTGAACTCCCCCAATGGGATTTCAATCCTTTTTAAATTCTACAATTGCTTAACGATAGTTTAACAATCGCTTAACTATCTTCTTGTTTCTCCTGTCCAACTTTCCAACTTTCCAACTGTCCAACTTCCCCTACCTAGGCATATCAGTAAACTTGGTGAATCTATCTACCCAGGTCAGTTCTATGGTACCTACGGATCCGTTTCTATGCTTTGATATGATGACTTCAGCTACTCCTCTTTTGTCGTAGTTTTCATCTTCTCCGCCTTCCCTGTCGAAATAGTATTCATCTCTATAGAGGAACATAACTATATCGGCATCCTGCTCTATGGCTCCGGACTCTCTAAGGTCTGAAAGCAGTGGCCTGTGGTTCGGTCTCTGCTCCGGTGCTCTTGACAGCTGGGATAGTGATATTACAGGGCAGTCCATCTCTCTTGCAAGACCTTTAAGGCCCCTTGAGATATTTGAAATCTGCTGCTGCCTGTTGTCTCCTTCACCCTCCATTAGCTGAATATAGTCTATTATTATCATATCAAGACCATGCTGTGTCTTTAGTCTTCTGCATTTGGATATTAGCTCGAAAAGGGTAATTCCCGGTGTATCGTCTATATATATGTCGGCTTCCGACATTATACCGCTTGCATAGGCTATCTTGTCCCAGTCATCGTCTTCAAGTTCTCCTGTTTTAAGCTTGTTGCTCTCTACAAGGGATTCCATACTGATTATCCTCTGTACCAGCTGCTCCTTTGACATCTCCAATGAAAACATGGCTACCTTTGCCTTTCCCTTTACTGCAGAGTTCACTGCAAAGTTTAGTGCAAGGGCTGTCTTTCCCATTGATGGTCTAGCCGCCAAAAGTATGAAGTCGGATTTCTGGAATCCCGCAGTCATCATGTCTATTTCCTTAAAACCTGAAGTGATGCCTGTCATGGATCCGTCGTTCTGTGATCTTTCCTCAAGAAGGCTGAATACATCAAGTACTATATCCCTCATATGGGAAAAGTCCCGTGCCTGTCTTTCCTGGGATATTGCAAATATTCTGGATTCCGCCAGTTCAACAAGTACCTTGGCTTCGCTTGTATTCTCAAGGCCTTTGTTCCTGATTTCCTCTGCTGCTCCTATGAGCTCCCTTACTATTGCCTTTTCCTCGATTATATTGCAGTATGCTTCAATGTTTCTTGTGGTTGCAATATTCTCTGAAAGACTTGCCACATAGGCAATTCCACCAACCATGTCAAGAGTTTGTCTTGTTTTGAGTTCCTCTGTCAGGGTTATAAGGTCAACGGGCTTGTTTTTAACTGTCAGTGCCTTTGCTGTTTCGAATATTTCCTTGTTGCCTTCGAAATAGAAGTATTCTATTTTAAGTTTGTTCACGGCAGTCTCAAGGGCAAGCTTGTCGAGCATTATAGCTCCTAAGACAGTTTGCTCAGCCTCAATACTGTGGGGAAGAACTCTTCCCATCTGTTGTTCAGACATATTCTACTCCTAGATTCCGGACACTGTCACTTTAGCTTTTGCAATTACCTTTGGGTGAAGCTTTACATTTACTTCAAATATTCCTACAGTCTTTATTGGATCCTTAAGGTCTATTTTCTTCTTGTCGATTTCAATTTTATGTTGTTTCTTGTATTCAGCTGCTATGTCCTTTGTTGCAACGGATCCGAATAGCTTTCCGCTGTCTCCTGCCTTGATCTTTATTTCTATTCCTACCTTTTCAAGCTTTTCAGCAAGGGCTTTTGCATCATCCACAAGCTGTGCTTCAATTGCAGCCTCGTGCTTTTTATCTCTTTCAAGCCTCTTGATGTTTGCAGTAGTTGCTTCTATAGCAACACCTTTTGGTATTAGGAAGTTTCTTGCATAGCCGTCTTTGGCATTTACAATTTCCCCTTTTTTTCCTACTTTTTTGTCGTCTTTCAATAATATTATTTTCATATTTTTTTGTTATCCTTTCTATATTTTTCTATTTCTTTCAATAATAGTTCCCTGGCATGGTTCATGTCCTGAGTCTTTATCTGGGCACCTGCTATTTCAAGGTGTCCACCTCCGCCAAGCTGTTCCATAATTATCTGTACATTTACATCTCCAACGGATCTTGCGCTTACATGTATATGCTCGTCCCTTCTTACCAGTACGAAGCTTACTATTACTCCCTTTACAGAGAGAAGGTCTGCAGCACTTTGTGATGCTATTATGAGGCCATTTGGCAGAATCTCGTCTATCATGGAAATAGCAATGATTTCATCAATGATTTCAGCTCTTTCTATTACTTCTGATTTCTTTTTCCATGTGTCTATGTCGTCGCTTAGTAGTCTCTTTGCCTCTATTGTATCTGCTCCTGCACGTCTAAGGTATGATGCAGCCTCAAAAGTTCTTACACCTGTCTTGAAGGTGAAGGCATTTGTATCCATTATTATTCCCGAAAGCATAGCGTCTGCTTCAAGCTTGGTAAGTTGAATCTTGTCGTCCATATACTGGAAAAGTTCTGCTATAAGCTCACAGGTTGATGATGCGTAAGGCTCCACATAGTCAAGGATTGGATCTTCGATATACTCCTCTCCCCTTCTATGGTGGTCAATGACCATTATCTTTTCAAAGCTTTCAAGAATTTCACCTGCTTCGCAGTAGCTTGGCTTGTGTGTATCCACTACTACGGCCACGGAATCCTCGTCTATGAGCTTAAGTGCTTCTTCGTTGTTTATTATTATGCTTGTATATTCTTCCCCTGCAAGGGTCATCTTTTCATGAATATTGATGAGGGCTGCATTTAATTCGTTGAGAACTATATATGCATTCTTGCCCATTCCCTTTGCTATGGCGTAGATTCCAAGGGCTGCTCCAAGGGAGTCCATGTCCCCTGTCTTGTGTCCCGTGATTATTACATTTGACGACTGGGAGAATATCTGCCTTATGGCGTTGGATATCATCCTTGCCTTTACCTTTGTCCTTTTTTCAACAGCCTTGCTTCTTCCGCCATAGTAGTTGACCTTACCAGGGCTCTTTACTACTGCCTGGTCACCACCTCTACCAAGTGCTATGCTTAGTGCTCCATCTGCATATTCGAACTGCTGATTCAGTGTCTTTCCTCCAGTTCCCACGCCAAAAGAAAGGGTGAAGAATTCGTCCTTTTCAGTACGTATTTCCTTTACTTCTTCAAGTATGTCGAATTTCTTTGTTTCAAGGTTTTCAAGGAATCTGCCTTCAAACATTATGACGAATCTATCATCCAGGTATTTAACTGCATAACCGTTCAGTCTCTGTGCAAAAACATTAAGCTGCTTTTCTATCTCCGCCATTAGTGATGCCCTGGCTACCCTGTCTATTGTTTTATACATTTCATCATAGTTGTCGATTTCCACAAGGGCTACTATTGACTTCTCAGCCATATACACTTCCATTAAAGAAGTAAATCTTGTGTTGTCCAGTAGATACAGAAGGTATACGGT
>JAUVAG010000036.1 GCA_030591825.1 Dethiosulfatibacter sp. | reverse complement strand
GTCGTAGAAAGTTTCCTTAACGGCGTAATACCAACGCTTCAAGGGATTACGCATTTTTAACTTTCTTAGACTACAAGAAAGCAGCTTTGCTGCGTTAACCCGGTCACAGCGACATCGTCGCGCTAGATGTGAAGCAGATAGTGACCAGAGCGGTTATTAAGATGCGAAAGAAAGTCCCCTTAACCGCATAACACCAACGCTTCAAGGGGTTATGCATATTTTAACTTTCTTAAGCTATAAAAAAAAGCACGGAATTTTTTCACATCCGCACTTTCAACATTTTCTTCCACTTGTTCATATTTAATTCATCTCATTATTAATCTTATGATAAATTCATTTCTTATTCCAACAACTCGTTAATAATGCACTTTACTTCACTGAAATTCAATCCATTAGTTTCACATGCATCCCTAATCAACATATTCTCATTTTCAATTTCAAAACCAAGAATCTCCTCGATCTTTTCCTTTTCGACTCCCCAGGATATGAGATTTCCAAAGGTGGTCTTTCCCATAACTGCAATTATTTCATCATGGTCAGCATCTGTTGAACTATCCTCATTATCTCCAGTATCTGTTGAAGTCTCAATGTCTGAAGGATTATCTCCAACATCTATGATATAATTCTTGGTCAAAGCTTCCAAATCATCGGACCATTTCCCTTCTTCCTTTAAAACCTCCACTGCAGTACTTGGAAGATATTCCATACCTGAATAAGGCAATCCCGTATACAATGAAACAAATAATTTAATTGAACCTGTACCTATCTCCATATCACCTTCAAAATAATCATATACAGTTTCCAAGTCCTTTGCTTTTATATCTCCTGGATTTTCCCCATCCAGATTAAATGCACGAGCTAATACTTCAGGCTCTACCCCAAATGTATTTTCAATATCCCGAAAAGAATATGAACCTCTGATATCTTCAGGATTATACTCACCTTCAAATTCTCCCTCATTAATCTTTACAGGTATTTTGGATGACTCTGTTTTCCACAGTCCCAGGGAATCCGAAATAAATATTCCACAGAATAATATAACAACGATGCTTATAACTATTGTCTTATTGTTAATTTTCATATCTTCCTCCCCTATCTCTTTATTTCCACAGTATTTTCCACAGGACAATACTCATCAGATGTACATCTGCCACAACTTATGCATTGATGGTTTCTAACAGTTCCTGATTTTGAAACTTCAATATTCATTGGACACGCTCTGTCACAGGCACCACAATTTATACAAGTTTCACTGTTTCTCTTTATTTTGAATACCCTTATAAAATTTGTTAGTCCCATTACGGCTCCAAAAGGACAGGCATATTTACACCATGGTCTTTCAATAAAGAGAGACCCCAGCAGAGTAACCACCAATACTACAAGCCCTCCAACTACAACCTCATCTGACCAGAAATTAAAAAGAGCATAATATGGATCAATATTTAAGAACATCAACCTTAGTGAATTAGTTGTAACATAAACCGTGAAAATGAGAAAAAAGTATCTTGTATAACGCAATATCTTGTCCAGATTTTCAGGTACGAGATTGTTGTATCTTTTTTTGAATATTTTCCTGCCTAATTTTCCTATCCATTCCTGAATGCTTCCCAATGGACACATATAGCTGCATACCACAGGTCCGAATAAGACTCCTAGCACCATTATCAAAGCAAGTATGACAACTGAAGATTCATGTATTTGCTTTACAAAAACACCATATTTCAAGAGAGTTACCAGTGTTACAACTCCACCGTATGGGCATATTGAATGCAAGGACATTGAACCTATAAATGGCAGGGTTTTACCTGATTCCGCCAGATAATGGTTTAATGTAATAAGTGCGACAATAACAAAAAATAATATTTGACTATAAAGTCTAAGCCTGCTTTTTTTCTTCATACTTCTCTCCCAGTTTTAATGAATTTCTTATTCATATAATACTCTTTTATTGTGACATTTATATGGCATTATATAATCTTTCAACTCATATACCCTTTTATCAGGCTAATATTTCGCTGGGGATATTGATTATGGATTTGTCAAAAAAGTAATTGATTAAGCTTTCCATGTACAGTTTGACGAAAAAGAAATGACAAAGCCAAAAAACAAAATCCTGATTTCCACATTGGAATCAGGATTTCTTTTCTATTCTTCTATCATACTTATTGACAACCTGTTTCTTCCCTGTTCCTTAGCAAGGTAAAGTTCCTTGTCGGCTTCCTCTACTATCCTGTTAAGATTACTCATATTGACAACACCGATCTTGCCTCCAAGGCTTACTGTAACATGTCTGCTGTCTTCTTCTCTGGAATAGAAGAGCTTCAACTCTTCAACAGCTCTTCTGACATATTCCCCCTTCTCAACAGCTTCTTCGAAACTTTCAACCTTCATATACAGAAGAAACTCTTCTCCGCCAAACCTTCCTGCAAAATAATTCTCGAAGGGCAGGTTGTTCAAACAATATGATATCTTTTTAAGACATGCGTCCCCCTGTATATGTCCCCATGAATCGTTATATTTCTTAAAGAAATCTATGTCCATGATAAAAAGAGCACAGGTAGAATCGCATATTTTACCTAGAACCTTTGAAAACATGCTGTATATGCCTCTTCTGTTGTAGAGCTTGGTAAGTTCATCTACCAGTGTTTCCTTCACCAGGTATGCATTTTGATCCCTTATTTTCCCGAGTTCAATAGCTGATTCATCAACCTCTCTTTTCAGCTTCTCGCTTAAAACCTTAAATTTCTTGTTTTTGCTTTTTTCCCTGTAATAGTCAAATTCAATGGAAATTATTTCCAGTTTCTTTGAAAGATTTGTAGCTTCAAGCTCTTTTTCCTTCATATGGTAGGATTTATAGTATTCCAGAGCATTCTTGTAATCATGGTTTCTTTCATAGTATTCGGAAAAAAGCCTGTAAACGTTACTTACCTTTGGTTCGAGACCTATCTCCACTGCATTATTCAATGCTTCCTGTAGATTATTAATAGGGCTGTTGCCCATTACCTCATCAAGAAGCGACATGTTAATTAAAAGTTCTATCAAATAGAACTTGTTGTTTACCTTATTGTATTTTGTCAGCGCTGAAAAATAATAATCCTGGGATTTTTGATATTCCCCTCTATTATACATAGCCTTGCCTAACTTAGTCTCGGCTTCCGCTTGTATAATTACGCTCCTACCTGTCTTTGAAATTTCATAAGATTTCCTTATGCACTCTATTGCATCATCTTCTCTGTTGTTTATAGAATATACTTCTCCAAGGTTCAAATATATAGCTGAAATATTGTTGCTGAAATCATACTCAACAGAAATATCAAGAGCATCTTCATAGTATTCAATGGCCCTGTCATATTGCTTTGCTTCCCTATATATTTCTCCGATATTATTAAGTATTGAAGCTTTCAAGTTCACGTCTTCATTTATTTCAAGATTCTCAAGAGCCTTGGTGAAGTTTTCAAGAGCACTTGAATAATCTCCAAAATAAAAATATATGATACCTATAATATTTCTAGCTTTTATGATTCCTTCTATATGGTTGTTTTCCTTGAAAATATCCAAAGCCTTAAAAGCATAGTCAAGACCATTTGAATAATCCGACATAACCCGGCATGCATAGGCCATTTTATAGTAGGCCTGTCCCTTTTCAATTTCAAGACCGTTTTTTTCAGCTAGTTCATAGGCTCTTACAGCAAGATCATATGATTTACCTGGATTTTCAAGAGCAAGTTCTTTTGATTCTGCAAGCATCGTCCTAATTTCATTAACCATTTTCATCCCCCTTTGGATGACAACTTCAATTAACTTATAACAAATCTAAATATCGCATAATAAGTATTCATTATATCATATTTTTGTTGTTGTTTGAATAGTGTTCTAATATTTCTCTCTTGTAATCATTAAACTTCTCATCCATGGACTTATCCATTAGGTTTTCACATTTACCTTCAAACTCAGGAATTATTTCCATATACTTCCCTTTTTCTCCTGCATTAAGCATAACTATGCGATCCGCAAGTAGAAGAGCCTCATCAATATCATGGGTTATGAAAACAATGGCAGGATAATATATCTTTCTTATTTCAACCATAAGCTCCTGTATCTTAAGCCTTGTGAAGGAATCAAGGGCTCCAAAGGGCTCATCCATTAAAAGCATGCCTGGTTCCAGAACCAATACCCTTGCCAGCGCAACCCTCTGCTTCATACCTCCAGATAGTTCTTCCATAAAGTAATCAGAATAGCTTGCAAGATTTACTTTTTCAAGAACATCCATGACTTTTACTTTAATATTGCCCTCATTCATCCTCCTGATTCTCAGACCATAGGCTATATTGTCATATACGTTTAGCCAAGGAAAAAGTGCATCTTTTTGAAAGACCACTGCCCTGTCACCTGACGTTCCTTTCACCTTTTCTCCTTCAAACAACAACTCACCGGAATAATCATTGTCGAATCCTGCGGTCATCTCAAGAAGAGTGGATTTACCACAACCACTGGGACCTAAAAGAACTACGAGTTCATCTTTTTTTACATTAAGGTTGAAATCTTCAAAGAGAATTATTTTACCATTCTTGTTTTCAAATTCTTTGTTGAGATTTTTTATTTCTAATATTTTTTCATATTCCATAATGTCGTCCCCTAAGTTTTGAAAGAAATTTAAATATTCCTACAAGAATATAATCACTGATCCATCCAAGTATTGCTATTATGACCATGCTCATTACTACGACATCTATATGTCCAAGCATCCTTGCATCCATCATAACCGCTCCAAGTCCCTGTGATACTCCTGTAATTTCACCGAGAACCAGATAAGCCCAGGATACTCCCAAAGCAAGTCTCAGTCCCGTTATCAAGGAATCAAGTGATGCAGGCAGTATTACAGTATAAAATATTCTGGATTTTGACGCACCCATCATTTTTGCACTTTTTATATATATTTCAGGGACCTTTGCAGCACCTGCACATACATTGATATATACAGGAAAAAACGCTGCAAGGGCAATTAAAAAAACTGCAGTCTTCTGCCCTACTCCAAACCATACGAGGGCAACAGGAAGCCATCCTATTCCAGGAACCGCCTTAAGCCCATTTATGAAAGGATTTACAAGTCCGTTGAATTTATCACTTCTACCTGATGCATATCCGAGCAATATTCCCGAGATTGACGCAATCAAAAATCCAGCCAACACCCTACTTATACTTGCTGCAAAGTGTATATAAAAAGTGCCGGAATATGGGGTCAAATCCATATTTCCAGCAATAAAGTCCCATCCTATTTTTAAAATACCAAAAGGTGAAGGCAGCAAATAGGAAGGAACAAGATTTAACAGGTTAGCAAAATACCATACAGCTAATAAAATCATAGGAACTATCAATCCTATATACTTTCTCCTATTCATTTAAACCTCCTCTATTTTATTATTTATTTTGGATTTAACTCATGTACTTTCATTGCATTTTCAACAAAACTTGTGTCGAAAAGCTCTTCCATGTCAGGAATGTTGTCGATAACACCAAGCTCCATCATTCTTTTAGCTAGTTTTTCAGCCTTTAATATATAATCTTCATCTATATTCCATGCAATTTCCATGTTGCCAACAGCTATATCCAGAACCGCATCTTTCGTACCGAATTTTGCAGCTTCAGACATCCAAAATTCCCTTTCCAACTGAAGATGCTCACTGGATTTCACATGTGCTGTAACTAGAGCTTGAATCTTATCTTTCGAATTTTCTATCCTGTCTTTTGTTGTTATCATTGCACCGTTTATTGTACCAATGGAATCATCAAAATATGGATAAGCAATCACCTTTCCATAACCTTCAATTTCCGCCACAGATGGAAATGGCTCTCCGCTGCAGAAAGCATCTATATCTCCTCTTGCAAGAGATTGACCCATGTCAAAGAAATCAATCCTCACAAGTTCCACATCCATTTCAGGATCCAGCCCAGCTTCTCCGAGTATTTCTAAAAGGAGGATATGATGCATTGTACCAGGCACATATGCAATCCTTTTATCCTTTAGATCTTCAATTTTTTTAATTCCTGAATCACTTCCTGCAACCAACGCTGAGCATTTATTGCACAGTGATGAAACTATAACTACAGGCTCTCCCTTTGATGCTGCTGTTATTGCCGTAACAAAGGTAGTTCCCGTCATGTCCAGATTTCCCGCAAGCAACGCTGTCTTCTGATCTCCAGGATTAGTAAAAGGAAGGACCTCAATATCCTCTTCAAGATAGTTTTCATAGTAGAAGGGTTGGATTGTCTGAGCAGTCTTCCATGTACCTACTCTATAGACTACAGCAGTTTCACTGCTGCAGCCTGTGGCAACAATAATAAAACTCAACGTAAATATGAATAATAGTGTTTTCTTCACCTTATTTACTTTCAAGATCATAGCCAGCTTCCTCAAACCACTTCCTGGCCTTTTTAGAATCAAACTTGTCCCAGTCTCCACAGCATTCCTTTTCAGCTCTTGGAACAGCTCCAGTCTCTACCACTACAACATTCGCCCCCCATTCCATAGCTTGTCTGCCTGGTGGATGGACACATATGTCAGGTGCATTAGTTCCTGCTCCAAGTCTAGTGACTGCTATTATCTGAGCAAGCCTTTCAGGCGAGAGCTCACCCTTGTCTTCAAGAGGCGTTCCTTTTATTAAAACCCTTGCCATAGCTCCCGTAAGTACAGCACCATGGTCAAGTCCAGTCTTGAATATCTTTACTATTTCCTCGTTTGAATGTTCCGGTCCTATTGGTTCAACAAGATATGCAAGATCAAGGTCTGCATCACTAACTGAGGATAGCGTAGCCAGCCTGTCCTCAATATTGAATTTAGTGTCCTTTCCTTCCCCAAGCCTCAATGTATGATAAACCGTATCTATTCCAGCATCCTTCATTTCCTTGGCTTTCAGCTTTCCAAATTCTCCCGTATTCGCAACAAGACCATAGTCCCCCGGCACTTCTTTTCGTACTTTTTCAGCTAGAACATTTAACCGGTCTATCCCGTAGTACTGGGTGGTCCTTAATGTAATCCAAGAAGCCCCTTCACTTACATATTTCTCAACCTGTTCCACTACTTCCTCATCCGTCCATTCATGTCTTCCTTCAAAAAGGTTCCATTCCTCTCCAAAGGAACAAAAGTCACAATTCATGGGACATGTCTGGTAGTCTATTCCTATGGAAGCCCAAATTTTACCCTTATTGCCTGCAACCTTTCCTGCAAGTTCCCTTGCTTTTTCTCCAAGGTATGATGCCTCCTTAGAAGCAGAATCAAGTTCAAGTAATTCTATTAGTATACTGTCATCAATTCTTTTTCCTTCCAATGCCAAATTGTATACCAAATCTATTTTCTTTATCATAATCTCCATTTCTCCTATTATATAATTTTTTCGCCTTCTTCAATTATATTTCCAATATATTCATGATAACCTTTAAGTGTCTCTATCCATGATTTATAGCACTTCCTTCCCTCTTCAGTTATTGAGTAAACTTTTTTTACAGGTCCAGTCTCCTGGGTTTCCCACTCAAAGGTAAGTATTTCTTGTCCCTGCATTTTGCTTAGGGTTCTGTAAATTCCAGTACTGTCTGGCACATCTCCCCCAAGGCTCCATTTTTCTTCGAATTTTTTCAGTATTTTATAGCCGTAGAGCTTTTCCTCCATGAGTATCTCAAGTAATACAGGTTGAATCAGCTTATCCAGGTTATGCCCCATGCAGGAGCATTTATTTACAGCCTTGTTTCCTATGGTATTTTCACAACATTTACTGTTTTTTTCTTCCATTACATGATTCCCTCCACTATAAGACTTAGTCTG
>JAUVAG010000300.1 GCA_030591825.1 Dethiosulfatibacter sp. | reverse complement strand
GGACTGGACAATACTACAGTCAAATCTATTGATGAACCCATTAATTTTGTTTGTACTATGGAGAATGGCAAACTGGTCACTCCGGAGTCAATCAAGTACTGCAGCAGGGTAATTAATTACGAATTGGGGATCCAATTCAACTTTCATGCGCTAAGACATACCCACGCTACAATGCTCATTGAAAATGGGGCAAACCTTAAAGATGTACAGACTCGACTCGGACATTCAAAGTTGTCCACAACTATGGATACTTATGCACACGCAACAAAAAAGATGGCCACTGATTCAGTAGACATCTTTGAAAAAGCCCTGAAAAGGAAATGAAAACTTCCTACGCGAGCCAAATTGCGTAGGAAAAATGTAGGAAGTTTAACTATTTCCAACAATTCAAATCCTTCTAGCCCTTGATTTTACGCACTAGTTTAACAACACATTCCACATGGGTCCCATGAGGAAACATGTCAACAGGCTGAATTTCAACTATTTCATAGCCTCCGTCTCCTAAAAACTTTAGATCCCTGGCTAATGTAGCTGGGTTACAAGATACATAGACCACTTTTTCAGGCTTCATTTTGATTATTGTTTCAATAACTGACTTTTCGCATCCTTTTCTAGGAGGGTCAACTATTACTATGTCTGCATCTATTCCCTGGTTGTGAAGCTTTGGAAATACATCTTCTGCTTTTCCACAATAGAAATCCACATTGTCAATTTTATTCTCCACAGCATTCTTCTTGGCATCGTCTATAGCCGCCTTTACTATCTCTATGCCATATACATGCTTGGATTTTTTTGCAGCGGCAAGAGATATAGTTCCAATTCCACAATAAATGTCATAAACCACTTTATTTTCATCAAGTTCCGCATATTCCAAAGCCTTGCTGTACAGCACATCTGTCTGGAAAGGATTAACCTGGAAGAAAGAATGTGGTGATATGGAAAATTCAAGATCATATATCCAGTCTTTCAAAACAGGCTTTCCGTATATCACCTTGTTCTTGTTTCCAAGTATGACATTGGGCTGTCTTTCATTTACGTTAAGGACAATGGACTTTATTTCAGGAACTTCTTCCAAAAGCTTTCCGATTATTTCACTTTTGTTAGGAAGCTTGTTCTTTGAAGTCACTATTATTAACATTATTTCGTTTTTCTTATTGCTTCTTATCATTAGATGCTTTATGAGACCCTTGTGTGTTCTTTCATCATAGGGTTCAAGACTTAATAAATCCATCAAGTTTCTGAAAGCATTGACAATCCTGTCTGCCGCATCATGTTGAATTAAACATTTGTCAAGATCTACTATATCATGGGTTCCCATCTTGTATGCACCGATTGCAATGTCTCCCTTGTCCCTTGCTACAGGAAAGGCTCCCTTGTTTCTGTATCTGAATGGGTTTTCCATTCCCAAGGTATCATTTATTTTTATGTCATTAACACCGATAGCTTTTCTGATTTCAGACTCCACCCTGCTTTTCTTGTACTCAAGCTGTTTCTTATAATCCATATGCATAATCTGACATCCACCGCATTCCCAGAAATATTTACATTCAGGCTCGGTTCTATATTCAGATTTTTTTAAAAGTTCTACAAGTTTTCCAACACCATATTTCTTCTTTTTTTCAATTATTCTTATCTTTGCTTCATCACCCATTATCAAGTCATCAACAAATACAACATAGCCATCAATCCTAGCCACGCCTTGACCCCTGTGATTTATATCCACTATTTCAACTTCCACTACATCATTTATTCTAATTTCCAGTTTTTCTTGCATTTTAATCTCCGAATTTTTAATTTTTCAAATAATTATTATATTATATCATCAATAAATGATAAATAAGTTTATTTTTTTATTTTCCTATTATATAATAAAAGATAGTCAAACAGAGAGGGAAATTCTAATGAAACCTTTAACTAATATATTTTTACTTTTAATGATAGTTTTTTGTACATCTACAATGCCGCTGTTTTTGTCACCTATCGACTACAGCTCAACAATCAATATATCCGACAATGGAGAGTATACTCCAAATGATTCAAGTATTGTCAACTTCAAGTCGAACTCGGGTTATGCCTTCACGGACCCCGACACTCTCATACTTGAAATATTCTACAGTGGATCCATGGAATTGTCCATGTCCGATGACACGCTTTTTAACATTGATGTCCTCAACGATGCAGGCCTTGTTGAATCTGGTATCAATGCAAAGATGGTTTCGTCCATTCATTTCAGCAACAGCAAGTATCAGCTGGACAAGGACAATCCAGTTATTTCAACTATAAGCATCAACCAAAGGGATTATTCCCTGCCAGACGGCAAGTATAAGCTTGTCATTACACCAAAAATCTATGAACTGAAAAATGAAAGCCTGGAAGTAAATGTAACATATACACAAGACAGAAAATACCTGGCCGCAGTCGATACTCCGCTTGAAGGAACAAGAGGTATAACAGTTTACCTTGCTAATGATGATGACATTCTACTTCCAATATCAGAGTTCGTAGCTGATGCCACTGACATTTATGAATACAGGCTGATTGAATCTGCCTATGCCAAGGATTATTCACCTTATTCACTTAAGAATCCTACAGGTTCTGTAAATTACATGGTCTTCCAGGATGGAATCATATATGTAGATGTAAATGGAAGCGACCCAATCTATAACAACAATACATCCGACAATGCTTACTGGGCTTTTTTAAAATCCTATACAGGTATTAGCTATGTTGAAAGAGTAAGATTCACCGTGGACAATTATGTAGTGGATGAGTATTTCGGTAGCCACCAAATAGCAAGTTCAATTCCATATTACAATACAGACAAGGTTTATCTTCCTGTCATAGCTGGAGAAAGGTATCTCCTTGCGGATTTCAACCTGCTGAACAGCCAAGGACTTGGTTCAAGAGAAAAAATCGATCTTATGGTTGAAAACATGAAAAACGGCAACATGTCAGGATTACCTTCCATGACTAATAACATCAACTTCTCATATGAAATAAGCGGTTC
>JAUVAG010000075.1 GCA_030591825.1 Dethiosulfatibacter sp. | reverse complement strand
GAAGTATGTAATGAAGAACGAAACGCGGCATTAGAACTTCTCAACAGCAACAAAGACAAAGTAACTATTCTTGATACTAATGAGTATATATATTTAGAAGCAGTTATTAAAAGCGGCAAGGATACTTCCAAAGCAATAATCATAAAAAAACATGACAATATAGTTTCAATTACGCTAAATGACAAGGAAATTTTTTCAAAAAACGAAGATTCAAATACTGGAATGAATTCAACTTCCATGCCTGAAGAAAACTTCTTTAACACTCCAATAAGGGATATTGTCAAATCAATAGAACGGCTTGAACATAAAGAAATAGCCTTCATGCTTGACGGTCTTGAAATGAATTTACACGCAGCTAAAATCGGACTTTCGGAAAAACTTGGAATAGGCGTTGGCAGTGCCATAAAGAAAGCTATAGATGACGGATTATTAACTGAAGATTTCCCAAATACTGCAATGATGCTAACTGCAGCTGCTTCCGATGCAAGAATGTCAGGAATGGCAATTCCTGTTATGAGTTCAAACGGCAGTGGAAACCATGGCTTGACTGCAATACTTCCTATAGCCGCCTACAGAGAATACCACGAAGTAGATGATGAAAAGATAGCAAAAGCTCTAGCCATAAGCCATGTAATAACCGGTTATATCAAGCATTATGTCGGGCGTCTTACTCCCTTATGCGGTTGCTCAATAGCCGCTTCTACAGGTGCAACCTGCGGTATAGTATGGCTCATGGGTGGTACTATTGAACAGCTTGAAAATGCAATCAAGAATATGATTGCAAACCAAGCAGGAGTAATCTGTGATGGAGCTAAACCGGGCTGTGCTCTTAAGCTTGGAACTGCTGCTGCTTCAAGTGTTCAATCGGCCATTTATGCACTTTACAATCATTATGCCCACGACAACAACGGCATCGTTACAGGAACTGCTGAAGAATCAATAAAAAATCTTGGGATTTTAAGTAAAAAAGGAATGTCAAATGTTGATAAAACGATAATAGAAATCATGGAAAGCCACAGGTGCTAAAAAACATCTATGATTCACTTTGAAAAAAATGATCGTCGGAAAATTTTCCGACGATCATTTTTTCTTATTTATGTTTCCAAACAGGTTTTCTCTTGTTCAAGAATGCATCTACACCTTCCAAGGCATCTTCTGCCGTACACAAGGCAGCAAAATGATTATTTGTAAGTTCCATAGCACTTCTGTAGTCAAGGTCCTCCATTTTATAGAAAGATTCTTTTCCAAGCTGCATCGCAAGGGGACTCTTGTCTGCAAGTTTTTTGGCAAATGCATATGTTTCCTCTTCAAGCTTGTCATTTGGAACTACCTTGTTTACAAGGCCAAGTCTTTCAGCTTCAACTGCACCTATCATATCACCTGTCATTATAAGTTCAAGTGTCTTCTTCCTTCCAAGGCTTTTCAAAAGAGGCACTGCAGGTCCCATGCAGAAAAGTCCCACATTTACTGCAGTTGCCCCAAATCTTGCGTTTTCAGCTGCTATTGCAAGATCGCAGGCTGCAACAAGACCGATTCCGTTTGCCACTGCAACATTCTTAACAGATGCAATGACAGGCTTACCCATCTCTGCAATAGTAAGATTCATTTTCTCCATATATCCAATCCATTGGATATAATCGTTAAATGGCTTACCATCTACATAGTCAACTTCTATTCCTGTACAGAAATTCTTACCATTGGCATCAATGACTATTACATTCACATCATCATCCTTTTCCAATTCCACTAAAGCTTCATTAAGTTCAATTGCCAAAGGTATATTGAAAGTATTGTTATTCTCAGGCCTGTTCAAGGTTACATATCCGATTTTGTCCTTTTTAGACAAAAGTACACTTGTATATTCCATAATTGCCTCCATAAAACGTCTCTGCGTAAATTATATTATTTTATCACATAGACTAATTATAGAATTAAAATTCAATAATTTCAATATAATTATTGGCTTACCAATAGTCCTGTTGTCTTTTTCCTTGTACTCTTATTGAGCTGTTTTTCTAAGGCTACCTCAATTAATTTCTTTTCAAAACCAGTTTCATTTAAGAAGCTTCTGATTTTTTCAGCCTTTTCATCCCTCCTTATGAGGCTGTAGACAACAAACCAATTCTCCAAAGACATTGTTGGAATATCTTCACAGTCAAGGACCTTCATTCTTAAAATACTGTCGTCTTCAAATGGATAGGTATATTCTCCTTCGTCTGTTTTTATGGTAAAATTAGACATTATGTCTATGTCTACACCGTCAATACTATAGGTTTTAAAGAATTCCGTACCATAGAGCTCCAGATTCTTTTTATCCTTTTCTACACCCAGTTCTTCGAGAACCTTTATTGCCCCTTCCCTGTCATCATAAGAAACTATTATGTCAATATCATTGGCAACATCAAACAGACCCCAGGCCTTCAATAGAAGTGATGCTCCGATTCCGTATTTCACTTTCTCCTTCTCAAACTCACGGTACAGCTTCTCAAGTACTGAATTCATGAGATAGTCTTTCCTATATTTACCTAGAACCTTTAGGGCTCTCAATGTGTTCCATCGGCTGTCGCTCCCAGTCTTTTCCATGTCAAAATGGACTTCTCCGGGATGCTTAGCCTGGACAGGCCAGGTTCCGTTTTTTCGACCTTTTGAAATGAGTACATCAAGTGCATCATCCATCCTTTCATCATATGGAATTCCTGCTCTTTCAAAATACACCAATGCTCTTAAAATATCATATCTCCACCTTGAGGGATAAGACAACCTAAGAAAGCTTTTACTTATTATTTCACCTGTTTTATCTGACTTGTAAAGCCTATGTTCCAATATGAATTCAATTCCCTTCTTTTCTATTTCAAGAAGTTCCTGAAGTCTGTAAGTGTATCCCTTATCTGCATAAGTTCTTATTCCTTCAAGTACTGACAAGGTTGAGTGAAGTGAACTATGAATAGCACCGGAATAGTTAAGCCTGCAATTAAATCCTCCATCAGACATATGTTGATTTATGATAAAATCAACAATAGTTTCAAGTTTTTCTCCATCCGACTCAAACCAGCACATATAATCTAGAGCCATACCGTTTACACATACGTCGCTTTTGGGGATTGACCTAGAGGGGTTTACTCCTCCGTCTTCTTCTATATTCTCCTTTAAAATGATATCTATCGCTTTTTTTATACCATCAGTCTTGATACCATTAAGATGTTTTAGTTCCAAAAGAGAATAATGTGTGCTTATCCATTTGGGCTGGTAGAATCCCCTTCCCCAGTGTCCGTTTTCCTTCTGTAAATCGAGGAATTTCCTGCCGAAGCCCTCTTTAGATATCCTTGATCTCAACTCCGTATCATCTTTATTCATTAAGTCTCTTGTGACTTGATATCTTAGAGCAATATCTCCCTGAAGAAGCCATTTTATAATATTCATATAATATAGTCTCCTTTGTTCTTATATTTCAAATACAATCCATTTTAAATTTTTATAAAATTTCGCTCACATTTTTAACATTCACTATATATTGATTATATCATATTCATTAAATAATTAACTTTTAATAGTCCTTCATATGGTGTAGAATTACACTTGTAGTAAAATCAAATACAAAACATGTCCGGAGAATTAATATGCAGAAAGGAAAAGACTTAAAACTCACATACGCAATTATATTAGTAACAATTTTAGCACTTCTGACTACCCTTGCAATGAATAAACCCTTATACCTTGGACTTTTGGCCGGTCTTTTATTTTCATCATTAGTTGCATTAGCTAAAGGTCATAATTTTAATCAAATTATAAAAATGATATTCGAAGGTATAAAAAAATCCATTATCATACTATTTTTAATGTCCCTCATTGGTATGCTTATAGGAATGTGGATGGGCGGTGGAACTGTTCCCTCAATGATTTATTACGGATTCACATACCTGACGAATTCCAATATCATACTTGCTGCATTTATTTCCTGTACTCTGGTATCATCTATAATGGGTACGGCATTTGGTACTGTAAGTACCATAGGTACAGTCTTTCTAAGTCTTGCTATAGGATTGGACATACCCCTGGCTCCTCTTACTGGGGCAATAGTGTCTGGCTCTTTTTTCGGAGACAGGACTTCTCCGCTTTCAGGCAGCTTGAACATGACATCAGCCTTGACTCAGACCACCGTCATAGACAATATCAAACATATGAACTACACTACCATCCCAACATATATCTTATGCATTTTATTGTACTGGTTTATAGGCAAAAACTATACTGGAAATTTTGCAGGTTCAACTGAAATCATAAATCTGCAAAATCTTCTTGATGCTACCTTTAGCATTGATTTCATGCTACTCATTTCTCCGCTACTGATTCTCATATGTGCTGTGATTTTAAAGCTTCCTACATTAACAAGCATATCAGTAGGACTTGTTGCCAGCATAATCATGTATATGACAAGAGACATCGGATCATTGTCTGATGTCTCAAATTTTCTAATATTCGGATACCATCCTGAAAATCCAGAAATCTCAAAACTCATTTCCGGTGGAGGTTTTCTTTCCATGGTGGATATACTATTTTTGATACTATCATCTTCAGGGCTCATAGGTATCCTTGAAGGCACAAATGTAATTGATCCCCTTATAGCAAATTTCACAAGAAATATAAAGAGTGCTAAAAATCTGGTCCACAAGACTTCCATTCTTTGCATCTCCATAACTACAATAACCTGCAACCAATCCCTATCAATCATTATTCCTGGACATTATCTCAAAACGGTTTATGACGATTTCAAGGTTTCAAGAAACACCCTTGCGAGAACCATCTCAGATGTAGGCGTAGTAATTGTACCCCTCATACCGTGGAATGTAAATGCACTATTTGTGGTGTCAATCACAGGAGTCCCTACCCTTGATTATCTGCCTTATGCTTTTCTCTGCTATATTCCTGTAATTATTACTTTCATATATCCATTTTTCTGGAAAGAATCAGCAAACCAACCTGTAAAAAAAGAAAGCAGCAACAGCACAAAATAACTGTCGCTGCCAATACTTTCCAATTAAATCTCTTATGCTTTTTCCAGTATGCTCAAAGGCACATAAAATTTTACATATCTGTTCTTTTTAGTGTCCATATACTTGCCACCATCATCCCTTACCATGACTGTAGCCCTCTTGTTTATAGCATTAATAAAACCTGTCTTTCGTCTTCCTTCATGATCGAAAACAACAGAGTCTCCAACTACAACTCCATGCTTTTCTCCTGCAATCTGTTTGTATGTAGGAAGCTGATGATAACTTGATACATGGCCAAATAGGTTTCCTACTATTGTCTTATACCTTTTGCCCCTGCAGCTTGACTTTCCATAGTTTATAAATTCTATTATATGACATATTTCATGTTCAAAAACCAATAAAAGTCCTTCAAGACTGTCTTTGGTTTCTATTCCGCATACATTTTTCTTATTGTCAAGTTCATCATAGTTGTAAAAAAAATTCACTCCAATCTGCAGAATAAAATTCTTTTCACCTGTCTTTTTGTTCATGGAGCACTTTACCATGCCAGCACTTCTTGTCATCCTTTTGGACAAAGCAAATTCTATTTTACTACTACATTTGTTTTTGAACCAGTTGTTGAAAAACAATTCGTCATATAAGTCAAGGATGAGCTTAAGATCAGCAGGTGCTATTGATGTAATCTTTCCACTTCCAATACGAGATGACTTTTCAATTATTCTTTCGTGAATTTCACGTCTCTTTCTATTAACAGTTTTTTCATCCACCTTTATTCCAAGAAGCGCATCACTCATTTTCATTCCCCTTGAAAAACGCCTTGATGTAATCAGCTGCTTCAACTTCGTCTTCACCTGTCACTTCTACTTCCATTGCGGTACTTTTAGTAAGACCTAAAGACAAGACCTCAATTATACTTTTCATATTTTTACTTTTCCCTTTGCAAATCATAACAGTATTTGATGTAAAGGCATTACAGAGCTTAACCAGCTCCGATGCCGGCCTTGCGTGAAGACCGTCCTTGAATGGTGTTTTTATTGTAAATTTCATTATTATTCCTCTAAAATTATAGTCTATATGTTTTATCTAATGATTATACCACAAAAATAAAAATCTTTTATAAAAGACTAGTGTCCTAAATAAAAGATTTTTCTTCAATTATGTTGTTTCAATCAAATCATAATTATTATAAGGTCTGATTAGTCAACAACCTTGATATACTGTACATAGTCTGCATTAATAAGATCTTCCCTTCCATTGATCTCCACGCTTATCCAATTGTCCACGACATTCAATATTTTTGCCTTCTTGAAG